>NZ_JBFODR010000002.1:0-9378 GCF_040908425.1 Aeromonas sp. R2-1 | reverse complement strand
GTGTGGCATTCGCCATGCGAGAGTAGGACACTGCCAGGCACCCAATACAAGAAACCCCGCTCACTCGAGCGGGGTTTTTTATTGCCTGAAGTTCACGTTATCCATCCATATCTGGTTGATTTACCACCACAATTGTATCGTTATACAACCTGATCAGCACAGGGCAGCTCCATGTTGACTATCCCATCTTCCAGCTGAATATCGATCTTGAAACCGAGCCGTTTGGCCAGATTGATCATGCCGCGATTGCTGGGCATGGTCATGCCAGAGAGCTGGCCTATGCCACGCTCTCTGGCATAGCGCACGATCTTTTCCATCATCAACTTGCCGAGTCCGAGCCCTTTCAAGTCTGAGCGGACCAGGATGGCAAACTCCGCATCCGATTGATCCGGGCTGGCAATGGCTCGCACTACTCCCAGGATCTGCTGGCTGAAAGGGCCGTCCTGACCCACGGCGACGAAGGCCATTTCCCGGTCATAATCGATCTGGGTCATGCGGGCCAGCTCCTCATGCCCCAGCTCCCCCACGTCGGCGAAGAAGCGTTTGTACCTGTCTTCATCAGACACCTGCCGCACGAACTGCTTGTGGGCCGGCTCGTCTTCGGGGCGGATGGGGCGCAGCAGTACATGACTCTGATCTTTCAGCCAGGCACCCTCTTCCAGCTCGGTGGGATAGGGGCGAATGGCCAGTGGCAGCACTTGTTGTCCTCGCTCTGCCAGGACGAGCCGGGCATCCAGGATCACCATCTCTTCACCACAGGCCTGCAGCGGGTGCAGATCCAGTTCTTGTATCTCGGGGAAGGCCAGCAGCAGCTCGGAGAGCTGGCACAGCACCTGGCCGAGGGCGTCGATATCGAGCCGTACTGGACTGGCCTGCTCGCGGATTTTGCCATCCTTGAGGGCACCAATGATCTGGTAGCGAGCCAGTGCCTGGTTGAGGGGAGGAAGGGCCGCGACCATCTCGCGGGGCTCGGCACCCGACTCCCCGAGCAGGATGACGGGACCGAAAACCGGATCCTGCTGCAAACGGATCCGCAGCTCCAGACCCCCGCTGCGGCGTGCCATGCGTTGTACCAGAAGCCCTTCTATGCGGGCGCCAGGATCGTGCTGACGTACCCTGTCCAGAATGGCATCCGCCGCCTGGGCGACTTCCGCCGAGGTGCGCAGGTTCAGCATGACACCGTGTACATCGGATTTGTGGGCGATGTCGGGAGATCGCAGCTTCACCGCTACGGGGTAGCCGATCTGTTCTGCAGTCAGTGCGGCCTCTATGGCATCGGAAACGATCCAGGTCGCGAGGGTGGATAGCCCGGCTGCCTGCAAGATGGGATGGGCCAGGTGGGTGTCCAGCACCCGCTGCTGGCGCTCCAGCGCTTGCCCAAGGAGCTGCTGGCAGCGCTCGACATCGAGCCTGTCGCCCTGCAGGGAGGCCGGTGTTTCCATCAACTGCTTCTGGTTGCGGCGATATTCCACCATGTGCATGAAGGCCGTGACGGCGCTTTCCGGGGTGCGATAGGTCGGGATGCCCGCCTCATTGAACAGGCGTCTCCCCTCCTGGGCGGAGTATTCGCCTGCCCAGTTGGTCAGGATGTTGAATCGTCTGGCCCTGGGATGCTGCTTGATGAAGTCGATCAGGTTGCTGGCGAGGGTGACACCTCGGGCGGTGAGGGACGGTGCATGGATCAGCAGGATGGCATCGGCACTGTCCCCTTGGAGCAGCGTCTCGAGTGCACTCTTGTAGGCCTCGATATCTGCATCGCTGCCGATGTCGAGGGGTGGCATCGCCAGCTTGCCTCCCCGAGACAGCAGTACGTCTGCGGCCATGTTGGCGAGGCCGCGCCCGTTGGAGAGGATGGCGAGCCGCTCCCCCTTGAGGGTCAGGGAGTGGCTCAGGGTCTCGACAGTGGCAAACAGTTCGTGGGTATCCCGGACGCGCAGCATGCCAGCTCGGCGGATGGCGGCATCATAGACATTGTCGAGACCGTTGGCCGGGTCATGCCGACCGCTCTTGAGGATCAGGATGGGTTTGTTGCGCGAGGCTGCACGGGCGGCGGAGAGAAAGTGCCTGGCATCGTGCAGCTTGTCCATGTAGATCAGGATGGCGCGGGTCGTCCCGTCCCGGGAGAGCTGATCCAGCAGTTGGCCAAAGTCGATGTCGCAATGATCGCCCAGGGAGATGAAGGCCGAGAAGCCGATTTCGCGCTGCTTGGCCCAATCCAGGATGGTGGTGCTGACCGCTGCCGACTGGGAGAGAAACGCCACCTGTCCCGGAGTCGCTGCAATGGGGGAAAAGCTGGCGTTGATACCCTGCCCGGGGAGCAGCATGCCCATGCTGTTGGGGCCGAGCAGCCGGATGCCGTATTGCTGGCACAGATGCTTGAGCCGCAGGCGCTCGTCAGTGGAGAACTGGGCGGCCAGTATGATGGCGGCTCCGGTTCCTTTCTTGCCGAGCTCCTCGATGAGCGGCAGTACCCGTTCGCGCCGGGTACAGACGATGGCGAGATCGGGGGAGAGGGGAAGGCTCTCTATGTCCGGATAGGCGAGCACGCCAGCGATGGCCTGGCTGCGGGGGGCTACGGGTAGTATAGGGCCCTGGAACTGACCCGCCAGCAGGTGCCGGATGACCACATGGCCTGCTTTCTGCGGATCACTGGAGGCGCCGATGACGGCGATCGAGTGAGGTTTGAAGAGCCGATCCAGGCCGCTTTGTTTCATGGGCACTCCTCGTGGTGGCCCCCGGGGCGAGGGGGACGGATGGTGCCAGTCTAATACGCTTTGCGTGCGGGTTCTGTGACCGATTGCGGATCACGATCTGGCTAGTGCGCTGGCGCGCAGATAAAAGCGCAGCTCCCCCTGAATGCATTGCACCGTGGCGAGGTGCCTGTCCTGGAGATAGATCTCCTGCTCCCGATCGAGTTCATGGCGCTGGACCCCGAGGCTTTGCAGATATTCTGCGAACAGGATGGCACTGCGGATTTCGACAAGATGCTGGCTCACGCTCTATTCCTTGATGGTGGCTGGATGGTGCCGGCCAGTGTCCCCTCTTCTCCCCCACTTTCATACTGATACATTTGACACTCACTGTGGCTCTGACGCCTGCCGGATCAGCGAAGGCCTCCCTGGCCGCGTGCAGTGTCCCAGAAGGCGCGGATCAGCGGCTCTTCCAGCCGCTTCTTGAGCACGGCGATGCCGACGTCGAACGCCTTGAGCGCCGGTTTGGGCTCGACCACACGCACCTTGTCCCCCATGGGGCTGTGATCGATGACGGCGGCAGGCACGACACCCACACCGAAGCCGAGGGCCACCATGGCGACGATGCCCTCGTTGCCCGCCACTTCTGCATAGATGTTGGGAGCTATCCCCTTGTTGCGAAACCATTGATCACAGCGCTTTCGGGCCAGCCCCTGTTCGGAGAGGATCAGCGGCAGGCGCTCCCAGTCAGGTTCGCCCTGGGGGAACCACTGACCCTGCTGGGGGGCATTGCGGGGGGCGATGAACACCAGAGGGACTTGTTGCAGGCTGGCGAATTCCAGCTTGGACGAGAGCGCATCCGGCCTCGCTGCGATGGCGAGATCGGCTTCGTCAGCCAGGATCTTGTCCACTGCCAGTGCCGGGTCGCCGGTCTCCAGCTTGATCTCCAGCTGGGGATAACGGCGACGAAAGCGTTCCAGTACCTCAGGTAGCAGAAAGTAGCTGGCGGTAACCGAACAGAACACCCGCAGCCGCCCTTGCAGCGGCTCGTCGCTGCGCTTGAGCTCCTGCTTGAGTTGGCGCCACTCCTGCAGCAAGGCACCGCCAAATTCCCGCAGCTTGTCACCAGCAGGGGTGAGCCGCACCGAGCGGTTGTCCCGCTCGAAGAGCACGCAGCCGGTCTCCTGCTCCAGTCGCTGGATGGCGCGGCTCAGGGTGGAGGGGCTGACCGCCATGGCATCGGCGCTTTTGCCGAAGTGGAGGGAGTCGGCGAGGTGGAGAAACAGTTCGAGATTGCGAAGGTCCATCTTTTTATTCCTGCGGCGTTGTCAGGCTCCCTGTAGCACGATGGCTCGGCGGCGGGAGATTACGGGAAATCACATTTCAATTCCTGCAACGTACTGTTTCGAATATATCAGTTCAGGCAATAAGTGTCCCGCGCTATAGTGGTTTCGACAACGCCGCTATCCGGCATGGAATCAATCGAACGGAGCAATCACCATGGCTAACTATTTCAACACCTTGAACCTGCGTCAGCAGTTGGCCCAACTGGGCAAGTGTCGTTTCATGCAGCGCGAAGAGTTCGCGGACGGCTGCAACGTGCTGAAGGGCAAGAAGGTGGTGATTGTGGGCTGTGGCGCCCAGGGCTTGAACCAGGGTCTGAACATGCGCGACTCCGGGCTGGACATCTCCTACGCCCTGCGCAAGGCCGCCATCACCGAGAAGCGCGCCTCCTGGCAGAAGGCCACCGACAACGGCTTCGTGGTCGGCACCTATGAAGATCTGATCCCGACCGCCGATCTGGTGCTGAACCTGACTCCGGACAAGCAGCACTCCGACGTAGTCAAAACCGTGATGCCGCTGATGAAGCAGGGCGCCGCTCTGGGCTACTCCCACGGCTTCAACGTGGTGGAAGAGGGTCAGCAGATCCGTTCCGACATCACCGTCGTGATGGTTGCACCCAAATGCCCGGGCACCGAAGTGCGTGAAGAGTACAAGCGTGGTTTCGGCGTACCGACCCTGATCGCCGTCCACCCGGAGAATGATCCCCAGGGTGAGGGCATGGCCATCGCCAAGGCGTGGGCCTCTGCTACCGGTGGCGACCGTGCCGGCGTGCTGGAATCCTCCTTCGTCGCGGAAGTGAAATCCGACCTGATGGGCGAGCAGACCATTCTGTGCGGCATGCTGCAGGCCGGTTCCCTGCTCTGCTACGACAAGCTGGTTGCCGAGGGCACCGACCCGGCCTATGCCGGCAAGCTGATCCAGTTCGGCTGGGAGACCATCACCGAGGCCCTGAAGCAGGGTGGCATCAGCCTGATGATGGACCGTCTCTCCAACCCGGCCAAGCTGCGTGCCTTCGAGCTCTCCGAGCAACTGCGCACCCTGATGCGTCCGCTGTTCGAGAAGCACATGGATGACATCATCGCCGGCGAGTTCTCCCGCGGCATGATGGCTGACTGGGCCGAAGACGATGCCAAGCTGTTCGGCTGGCGCGAAGAGACCGGCAAGTCCGCCTTCGAGAATGCCCCTGCCTATGCCGGCAAGATCGCCGAGCAGGAGTACTTCGACAATGGCGTGGTCATGGTGGCCATGGTCAAGGCGGGTGTCGAGCTGGCGTTCGAAACCATGGTGGCCTCCGGCATCTATGAAGAGTCCGCCTACTACGAGTCTTTGCACGAGCTGCCGCTGATCGCCAACACCGTCGCCCGCAAGCGTCTGTACGAGATGAACGTGGTCATCTCCGATACCGCGGAGTACGGCAACTACCTGTTCGCCAACGCCGCCGTGCCGCTGTTGCGCGAGCACTTCATGCCGACCCTGCAAGCAGGGGACCTGGGCAGTGCCCGTGCCGAGAGCAAGGCGGTGGACAACCTGGCCTTGCTGGCTGCCAACGAAGCGACCCGCAACCACCCGATCGAGAAGATCGGCCAGACCCTGCGTGGTTACATGAAGGACATGAAGCGTATTGCCGTCGGCGGTTAAGCCTTCGCTGAGCGGCATCGGAAGGGGCGGGGATGACGATCCCCGTTACTGGCTGGCTTAGACACCTGGCCTGTCGTCCGGATGATGCAAACAGACAGATTGAAGCCTATAAAAAAGCCCCGCTCATCGAGCGGGGCTTTTGCATTCTGGAGGGCGGGAGCAATCAGGCCTTCCAGGCTTTCCAGGTGTTGATCAGGCCGTTGGTGGAGCCGTCGTGGCTGGTGACGGCCTCATCGGTGCCCAGCTCCGGCAGGATCTTGTTGGCCAGCTGTTTGCCCAGCTCCACACCCCACTGGTCGAAGGAGAAGATGTTCCAGATTGCGCCCTGTACGAAGATCTTGTGCTCGTACATGGCGATCAGGGAGCCGAGGGTTTTCGGGGTCAGCTGCTTGAACAGGATGGAGTTGGTCGGGCGGTTGCCTTCGAACACCTTGAACGGCACCAGATCCTTGACCTGCTCCAGCGTCTTGCTGGCGGCCAGGAACTCGGCCTCCACCGCTTCCTTGCTCTTGCCGAAGGCCAGGGCCTCGGTCTGGGCGAAGAAGTTGGCCAGGAGCTTCGGATGGTGGTCACCGATGGGGTTATGGCTGATGGCCGGCGCCAGGAAGTCGCAGGGGATCAGCTTGGTGCCCTGATGGATCAGCTGGTAGAAGGCGTGCTGGCCGTTGGTACCCGGCTCACCCCAGATGATGGGACCGGTCTGGTAGTCAACCGGATTGCCGTCGCGGTCCACGTACTTGCCGTTGGACTCCATGTTGCCTTGCTGGAAGTAGGCAGGGAAGCGATGCATGTACTGATCGTACGGCAGGATAGCTTCGGACTCGGCACCATGGAAGTTGTTGTACCACAGGCCGATCAGGGCCAGCAGTACGGGCACGTTCTGTTCATAGGCGGCAGTGGCGAAGTGCATGTCCATCTCGAAGGCGCCTTGCAGCAGGGCCTCGAAGTGCTCGAAGCCGAGGGAGAGGGCGATGGGCATGCCGATGGCGGACCAGGAGGAGTAGCGGCCGCCGACCCAGTCCCAGAACTCGAACATGTTGTCGGTGTCGATGCCGAACTCGGCCACGGCCTTGCCGTTGGTCGAGAGGGCGGCGAAGTGCTTGGCAACGTGGGCCTTGTCACCGGCATGACCGAGGAACCAGTCGCGGGCGGTCAGGGCGTTGGTCATGGTCTCCTGGGTGGTGAAGGTCTTTGAGGCCACCAGGAACAGGGTGGTTTCCGGATCGATCTTCTTGAGCGTCTCGGCGATGTGGGTGCCGTCAACGTTGGAGACGAAGTGCATCTCCAGGTGATTCTTGTAGGGGCGCAGGGCCTCGGTGATCATGACGGGGCCCAGATCGGAGCCACCAATGCCGATGTTGACCACGTGCTGGATGGCCTTGCCGGTATAGCCCTTCCACTCGCCACCGATGACCTTCTCGCAGAAGCCCTTCATCTTGGCCAGTACGGCGTTCACTTCCGGCATCACGTCCTTGCCGTCAACCTCGATGGGACGGTCGGAGCGGTTGCGCAGGGCGGTGTGCAGTACGGCGCGTCCTTCGGTCATGTTGATCTTGTCGCCGTTGAACATGGCGTCGATGGCGCTGCGCAGATCGGTCTCGCCAGCCAGGTTCACCAGCAGCTTGAGGGTCTCTTCGGTGATCAGGTTCTTGGAGTAGTCGACCAGGATGTCGCCACCGAAGGTGAGGGAGAACTTGTCAAAACGCTTGGGATCCTGTGCGAACAGATCCTTGAGACGCATCTCCTTGTTGGCTGCAAAATGGGCTTCCAGTGCCTGCCAGGCCTGGGTCCGGGTTGGATTGATATTTTTCATAGGATTATCAGTCTTCCAAGTTGTGTTTGAACCTTGCAGGCAAGGCTCCCGCCAAACCTTATTATGCGAGCATTATACCGGGCACTCCGTGCGCCCCGTGTAACAGAGCATTACCAATTGTCTGCAACGAGGGAGTGTACAACCAAAACAGTGCGATTATGAGTCACCCAGTACCCCGGGATCTTGCGTTTGCGCATGCTTGTTCGGGTTGAAAAGGCTTTCATTTCAAGGGGAGCGCGGCCGTGGCTCTGGAAAGCTGGCGTGACAGATCAAAGGGTATTCAACAGACGCTCATCGGACGGTTTTTTGAGCAGGCGCAAATGGTGGACAACAGACGCTGGCTACCATATGAGCCGAATGGACGAGATCTCCCAGGGATGGCCAAGGTATGGAATCAATGGTGTGGAATGAGGAGATCGAGATGAAAGCCCTGTTATCCCTGTTTGCCCTGAGCCTGATCGCCACCGGCCTCATCGGTTTGCTGACCCTGACGCTGGCCAATGCGGCGCCGACGCTGGAGATCCGCGTGTTGGCGGTGATCGGAGCCGTGCTGGGGGGCTATGTGCTGATGCAGCCCCTGCTCAACCGGGCCGCATGTCGGCTGGGGTGAGAACGCAGTGCTATCTGGTGCGCAAGACCGGCCTGTGGCCGGTTTTTTTCATGTCACAGCAAGGCAGAAACGACAGTGCCAGCCCGAAGGCTGGCACTGGAGAACGCACACCGAGGATCAATCCGCCGTCTTCTGCATGTGAACCATACGCTGGGGGAAGGGGATCTCAATGCCCTCGGCGTCGAAGGTGAGCTTCACCTTCTCGTGGAAGTCGAACCAGACACCCCAGTAATCACCGGTCTTGACCCAGGGACGCACCACGATGTTGACTGAGGAGTCGGCCAGCGCGGCAACGGCAATGGTGGCTGCCGGCTCCTTCAGGATGCGGGGCTCTTCGCTCACCAGCCGCTCCAGGATCTGTTTGGCCTTGCGGAGATCCGAGCCGTAGCCGATGCCGAAGGTCATGTCGACGCGGCGGGTATCCATGCGCGAGTAGTTGACGATGGTGCCGTTGAGGATGGCGGAGTTGGGCACTACCACCATCTTGTTGTCACCCGAGGTGAGGGTGGTGGTGAAGAGCTGGACCGATTGCACCACGCCATTGGTGCCTGCCACCTCGATAAATTCCCCTGCCTTGATGGGGCGGAAGATGATGAGCAGGAAACCGGCGGCAAAGTTGGAGAGAGAGCCCTGCAGCGCCAGACCGATGGCCAGACCGGCGGCACCGATAATGGCGACGAAGGAGGCGGTCTGCACCCCGACCCGGCCCAGGGCGGCGATCACCACGAACACCAGGATGGTGTATTTGAGGATGCTGCCGACGAAGTGGGTGACGGTGGTGTCCAGCTTGCGGGTCTGCATCACCTTGACCACGCCACCGCTGAGAAGGTTGGCGGCAATGTAACCGACCAGCAGGGTGATCAGGGCGGCGGCGATGTTGACCGCATACTCGATGATCAGCCCCTGGTTGTTGGTCAGCCAGGTCTGTGCTTCGGTAATGATCTCGGGTTCCATAGGATGTCCTGTTGGTGTGAAGATTTATGGCAGATGAATCTAACACTTGAGCGCGACAAGCTGGGTCGCATCTGGTGCTTGTCTCTTCTTTTGTGCCACAAAAAGCAAGGGAGGCCAAGGCCTCCCGTTTTGTCACAACCCTGCTGGCGCAGGGACGCTGGGCATGTGCGCACTCAGCTTTGCAGCTGCTGGCTGCGGATGAACTGCCACTGATCTTCAAACCCGGCAGTGGGTTTGATTGTGAACTCGGAGCGGACGTGCATTGGTTGATGCGGTCTGCTGGCTCAGCTTTGCAGCAGCTGGCTGCGGATAAACTGCCACTGATCTTC
>NZ_JBFODR010000019.1:0-5196 GCF_040908425.1 Aeromonas sp. R2-1 | reverse complement strand
GCCCAGCCGAATTTGGCGTGAGCGAAGCCAAAGCATCCTTGCGGTGCTTGAGAAAGAGGCTTTGGCTACGGCGCTATGAGGGAAGCGCCAGACCCGGGTCAGATGGCGTTGCGGTGGAACTCGGCCCGCCAGTGGAGGAGGGCGCTGTGCTTGGTGATGCCGGCGGTGCGCTTCTGGGCTGCGCGGGCGGCGACGATGTGGTGCTGCTCGGTGGCCATCATGGCCAGGTGCAGGCGCTGCTTGATGGCTCGGCGGCGGGCGGCGTTGCCGTTAAGGCGGTCAGCGATGGCAGTTACAATCTGGTCTGCACGTTTCGCGGCCCTGGAAAAAATGCGCTTGGTCATGGTACATTCACTCCTATTGGCGAGTTGGTCCTCGCTAATTCCCACGTGATTCGTCATGCTGGGTCCTGTTGCTAGGGTTGGTCCCCTGGCAACATCCGATTGGGGTGGTACCCCAGTCCTTCAAAGCCCGCCTTGTGCGGGCTTTGTCGTTCTTACGCGCTGGTCAGGCGCCTCACTTCTGCCCTGGTCAGGGGCTGGGTCCTGTTGCTGGTTGTCGATGATGCTTCTCAACCGGTTGAACACTGAGCCAATGCTCATGCGGTTGAGTGCCCCCGCTCTTGGCGGGAGCGACTCGTTACGCAGCCGCTTGCAAGCTGGCTGCCCGGGCCCGGTGTTCCTTACCCGCCTCGGTCTTGACGGTGTAGAACAGGCCACCCCCGCGGCGTTTGCCGAGGTCGGTGATGTCGGTGATCACGGCCGGCACGGAGACGCGGGTACGGGGGTTGGTGTATTGCACTTGGTCATTCACTTTCATGAGTTGGTCCTCTGTTTGGTTCTGTTTGCGCTCAAGATGTGAGCGATTCGATTGTTTTACCGAACAAGGTGAAGGTTAATCTTCGAGAACGTAAGCGTCAATGAAAAATGTTCGTTAAAGCGAACTTTTTTTGAGAGCGGTGCCGTCGCCCCTAAATGACAGGCACAAAAAAGCCCGCGTGAAGCGGGCTTGATGGGGGGAGGGGCAGGTTACTTCTTTACGTCACGACGTAGTTCAACCATCCGACCATAAACAATTGCATCTTTGATTGGCACAGTGCCGAGACGCTGATCATCTGTTACGAGGCTAATGCCTGATAGGCCATCAAGGGCTTTGAGAAGCCTGCGCTGCTTGTTGTCACCCAACTGGACCAAAAGTATGTCTTCATGACTGGGGGTTCTGTCTGCCAAGTCAATTACGCAGATATCACCAGTCTTAATGCCGGAGCCAGCGAGATTGTCATCGTTGGCAACCACTCCAATGAGTTGCCCGTCCAACTCGCTAAATATATGGCGCCCGCTATCCAGGGTAGAGAGCGCATCAGACGGATGCTTCCCCAGTTCTGACATCTCCCATACAGGTACTTTCCCGAGGTTGGTGTCGGTCACGTAGGTACCACTTTCTTTGCCGGTGTAGAGCCAAAGCGGGTCACAGCCAAGGGCTTTGGCAATAGAGAGAAGGCTACTCACTCGCAAGTCTTTTAACGGGTCCGACAGCAGGACGGAGATCACGGCCTTGCTGATCCCTGATTTGCGAACCAGGTCAGCCTGCTTGTAGCCACGCTCCTTCATCATGTATTCCAGTCGATCTCTAAAAGAGGTCATGTCGTTCCCGTTCGCTAATTAAAACACAGATGTATTTTCACCTATTACATGTCCGGAATGTCGATGGTTGACTTGTTCGCAAAAGCGAACCAAAATGGCGCCTCTACTCAAGGGAGCAACAAAGGACCCTGACCAATGAAAAAACAGGACGCCATCAATTTCTTTGGCGGCAATAACGCTCTTGCCCGGGCGCTTGGTGCAGGCAAAAGCACTGTGTCCGAATGGCCTGAAGTCATCCCAGAGCAGTTTGCAACCCGCATCCACTTCAAGTCAGGCGGAAAGCTGGATTTCGGCTTGGAAGATTACCGTCCTGTTCAAAAGGACTCCCAGCAGGCCGCCTAACCACCGGCCTGTTTTTCCACCCAACACAGAGGACCAACTCCATGGGAAGAATATCGCTCCCCGATCATGAAAAACTCGACACGCTGTCACCGCTGAAGGTGCGTGGCACCCCGGGCCAGCGCCAGGTGTGGCAGGAAGTCGGCGCAGAACTGCGCATGACCGAAACCGCATTTGCCCGCACCTCGCTGCTGATCCTGCTCAAGGCCATATCTCAACATGAGCCACAAATCTTGGCGAGGGCCGTGAAACGGGCCAATCGAAGCCTGCTTGAACAGGGATATCCGCCCGTGACCGTCGAGGAGATTCTGGACGGCTCCGGCCTTCCCGAGCGTGGCCTGCTCCAGTTCAGCCCGGAAGACGAGGCCACCTACAACGAGGAGCGCCCCCTTCGCCCCCTGCAAAAACTCATCAACTTCGTCCTCGGGAGGTAACCCATGACCACGCAACTCCGCCCGCCGCGCCCGGCTTCCCAGCATGTCAGCGATCGGGACAACATCATCCTGAAATCGGTCATGCATGAGCTGGCCCTGGCCCTCGATGAGCCGCTGATTTCGACTGCCCATGCCGCCGGTACCGACCGGCAGGCCCTGCGCCTGGCCCGCGAGCTTGAGGCTCGCACCCTTGAACGCGCCGAGAACCAGCCTAGCGCCTAATTTCCTTGGCCCGCCTCACCACCGGGCTTTACAAACCAGGACCCAGCCAATGACCAATTCAACCATGGCCCATGGGGGCCACCCATTGCCTCATGATCTCGACCACTGCCCGCGATGCGGCAGTGAACTGCGATCCAGTACCGATGACCACGTATTTGAGTGCCCGGCCTGTGCCTACACCGAGCAGGAGGTACGCCATGCATCCTAAGGAGTTCATCGAGCGCCATGTTCGCAAACTTCTGCTCGCTGACGGTTTCTCTGCCGAAGCTACCCACCTGGCCTGTAAGGAGGCTGTCAGCCACTACGAGAAGAGTTCGGGTTTCCGGAAGGGGGCCGTATTTTCGGAGTGTCTGAGGGTCGCTAAGCGCATGGCCAAGCTGGTCCAGAAGAAACAGCGCCAGCAGGCGAGGGAAGATAAGAAGAAAGGGAAGGTGGCGGCATGAAGGTGCTCATTGCTTGTGAACGATTTGGAGTCATCCGCGATGCCTTCATCAATGCCGGCCACGATGCGTGGTCGTGTGACCTGGTGGATTCTGAAGTCCCGGGGCCGCATATCCGTGGGGATGCCCTGAGTGTGATGAGGTGGGGGTGGGACCTCATGATCGCCCATCCGGACTGTACCTTCCTGACCTGTTCTGCAGAGTGGGCATATGGGGATGGCCCGTATCATCAACGGGTCAAGCCGGGCACTCTCGTGGGCCAGGCCCGGCGTGCAGCGCGTGAGATGGCTCTGATCTTTGTCGAAGAACTGGCAGCGGCCCCCATCCCGTTCATTGCCATAGAGAATCCAGCGATCGGCGCAATCAATAAGCGCCTCGATTTGACCCGGTATGGGTTCCGCTCAAACTTCCCAACCCAGGTAATTCAGCCTCATCAATATGGGCACGACGCAAGCAAGGCCACAGGACTGGCCCTCAAGGGGCTGCCGGATCTTCTTCCAACACACCTAGTTGAACCTCGCATGGTTCCACAACCGAGTGGTAAGGCATTACCGCGTTGGGGTAACCAAACCGATAGCGGCCAGAACAGGCTGAGCCCCGGGGAAGGTCGTGCCATGGCGCGCGCCAAAACCTACCAAGGGTGGGCTGATGCAATGGCCACGCAATGGGGGCCTGTGGTCGCCGCGGCAGTGGCAATGGGGGTGGCGGCATGAGCATGCTACTGATGGCCAAGGCCATGAGCATCAAGGTGGGTAATCCACTTCGGAAGTTGGTGCTGATCAAGCTGGCGGACAACGCCAGCGATACTGGTGAATGCTGGCCGTCGTACCAACACATTGCAGATCAGTGTGAGATCTCCCGGCGCTCAGTGATTAATCATATCGATGCGCTATGTGACGCGGGGCTCCTGACTAAGGAATCTCGGGTAGGGCCTCAAGGGAAGAGATCGAACGTCTATGTGCTGACATTGGATAGTGCAGGAGCTGCACATCCAGAGGTGCAGGAGATTCACCAGGGTAGTGCAGGAGCTGCACTAGGGGGTGGTGCAGGAGCTGCACATAGAATCAGTCACTCTTTAGATCCAGTCATTGAACCAAAGATCCCCCCTGTATCCCCCCAGGGGGACAAACGCCCAGACAGTGGGCCGCCACGACGAGGTACCCGTTTGCCGAGTGACTGGGTGCTGCCTGGCGAGTGGGGGAGGTGGGCTCTCCAGGAGACAGGGCTCCCCAGGGAGCGGATCCTGCTGGAGGCAGCCACGTTCGCGGATTACTGGCAGGCGCTGCCCGGCGCCAAGGCGGTCAAGTTGGACTGGGAGAAGACCTGGCGCAACTGGATACGCCGGGCTGCCAGTTCGTTCCGTACCACTGCGCAGCGCAAGCCACTGGAAAACCTACAGGCGGCCCAGCAGGCCGCTAAGGCACTCAGGGAGTCGGGGAGGGGGGTCTATGACGACAGCACTCCGCTCTGACGAGGCGACGGCCCTGAGCGCACCAGGGGACGCGCTGCAGGTCAGCGCCCGCATGTCGGTGTTCCTAGCCGAGGAGCTGCTGCCGCTGATGGCCGGACTTTGGCCAGCGAGTGCCAACCAGCTGGACGGCAATGCCCGCGGCGTGGCGCTGGCCTGGGGGAGCATGCTCAGGGGCTTCAATGCGCAGCAGATTCGCGAGGCGGTGCTGCAGCTTGGGGAGGATGCCGATCGGCAGTTTGCACCGCGGCCGGCGGAGGTGCGGGCCATGATTGTGAAAGCTGCCCCGGTTGCCACGGTTGCCACGGTTGCTCAGGGAGGCCCCTGTCTATCGATTAGGGCTTGCGAGGTGATTGCCGAAGCGCGGGTATTTCAGAGGGATCGATTAGTGCCTGTCGATGCAGTGGCCAAGGAGCTGCAGCAGGTGCTAGCCGAGAAAGCTCACCAAGGAGTGAGTGTAACGGGAGGAGTATCGAGATAGGACTAAGGGATGCCAAATACAGCCCACTGTATTGCTACAGATTGGGCTGTGTGATAGCAAGACTAAGGTGTAATCTGTATGGAGATGGTATTCACCTGACAGTTGCCCACAAAAGGGAGTGGTCATACGGCTTCAAACCGGATAACAAAACGGTACCCCTACCGTGTTA
>NZ_JBFODR010000018.1:0-113539 GCF_040908425.1 Aeromonas sp. R2-1 | reverse complement strand
AGAGCGTCACGCTTATCGCGTTGAGGAGGCGCATCTTACGCTCCTCACTTCGAAAGTCAAGCGGTTGTTTTCGCTTTTCTTTCGGCGCCCACTTCGCTAGGAAGCTGGCTCATCAGGTTGGCGTGGTCCGCCGTGCTGGTAGGGGCGCATTATAGGGAGGCCGGTTACGATGACAAGGGATTTTTTGAAGAAAGTCACGGAAACTTCAAATTATCCAGTTAGAAACAACTTACCCAGTGTATATATACAATGTTATCCACAAGCTGATGATTTCAGCCCTCTTTTATTGGCATTTATCAGGATCTTCCTGGCTGAAGGAATGCCATACTGAAGCGGATAATTTGCCTCAAGTGGTCCATGGTAGCGTCTGGTCGTAAAGCTGGTTACCATGAAGGTGAATAGAGTGTTGCACCTTTTTTGCTTTCATTTACAAAAGGTCTTTAAAGATGAATTTATCCAAGTTTCCCGTTTATGTGCAGGCAGCAGTTCTTGCTCTGGTATTGGCGCTGCTCGGCTATCTGGTTGCCCAGGCCCTGCAGTTCTCTCTGAAAGTCGAAGTCATTTTTGCCGCCGGTCTGGCCATTGGCGGTTTCGTGGTACCGCTGCTCCTGAAAAGAACCCCGGCTAATGCAGCTGAAGCGATCGCCAATCAGGAGACTTGCACCTTATATGTAGGCAACCTGCCCTATCGCGCCAACGAGATTGCGGTGCGCGAACTCTTTGCCGAGCAAGGTCAGGTACTGTCAGTTCGTCTGATGAAGGACAAGGCCACCGGCAAACGCAGGGGCTTCGGGTTTGTGGAGATGCCTGTCGCCGATGCGGCCAAGGCCATCGCCGCGCTCAATGACAAGGAGTATCAGCAGCGCACCCTGAAAGTGCGTGAAGCAAATGACAAGCGGGACCGGGATGAGAAGGACGTCAACGACGTCGACGCCTGATATTCAGTACACCACTTCTTCGAGTGACGACAGCCCCCAAGCTTGCAAGGGGGCTGTCAGTTTCTGGGCCCCAGCATCCAGTCGCGTGCAGTAGGCACGTCCCGTCCCCTCGCCAGGTGCCTGGACCGGCAGTGTCGCCAGCAGATGCGCCACCCGCCTTGCCACGGCAAGACCCGAATCGACCAGTTGACATTCCGGCATCAGCTGTTTGATCTCTTCGTTGAGCAAGGGGAAGTGGGTACATCCCAGTACCAGGGTATCCGGCCTCTCCTCCCCTTCCATCCAGTCTGCGAGCATCTCTCTGAGCAGGGCCATATTGACCGGCAACCCCGCCAGCTTGCGCTCGGCTTCGATAACCAGTTCGGTGGCCCCCTTCAGCAGCACATGCTTGCCCGGGGCGAACTGGGCGATGAGTTCATGGGTATAGTCACGGCTGACGGTGCCGGGCGTTGCCAGCAGACCGATGTAGCCGTTACGGGTCAGGGCGGCAGCAGGCTTGATCGCGGGGACCACGCCGACCACGGGAATGCTGAGTGCGGTACGCAGGGATGGCAGGGCAATGGTGCTGGCGGTATTGCAGGCGATCACCACCAGATCGATGGCGTGCTCGGCCACCATGTGGCTGACCAGTCCGGTACAAGCCTCGATGAGGGCCACCTCACTCAGCTCGCCATAGGGAAAGTGGGCATTGTCGAAACTGTAGAAATAGTTGTGCTCCGGCAGAGCGCGACGGATCTCCCCATAGACAGTCAGACCGCCCATACCGGAGTCGAACACGAGAATATTGGCCACCTGAGCTCCCCCTTGAATGCGAGGCCGCGATCATACTCCCGCCCGGCGCCAATAGAAAAGGCCCTGCCAATGGCAGGGCCCCTGATTTTTCAGATCCAGACAAGGGGATCAGAGTGCGTAGTCCACCGTCACATAGTAGGCACGCTCGTCAGCCGGGTAACCCACCGAGGTCTGGTATTCCTTGTCCAGCAGGTTGCTGATCTTGCCGGAGACCTTCCAGGACGGTGCAACCTGGTAGCCCACCGCCAGGTTCCACACGCTGTAGCCGCCCAGCTGGGTGGTATTGGCCGCGTCACCATAACGCTCACCCTGGTAGATCCAGCTCAGGGAGCCATCGAACTGCTGCCACTGCGCCTGGCTCACCCACTTGGCCCCCTTGCGGGAGATCAACTGCAACTGCTTGTCGGTGACCTTGTCCTTGGGATCCTTGTATTCGGCGGAAACGCGATGGCTCAGCCAGCCGGTCTCGAACTCCCCTTCCAGCTCAACCCCTTCAATCCGCGCCTTGCCGACGTTTTGCGGCGTCCACATTCCCTGGCTGTCCGGTGCCCACTGGATCATCTGCTCGAAGTCGTTGCGATAACCGGTCAAGCGCCACTCCACACCAGCGGTCTGTCCGTCCAACATCAACTCGTGGCTTTTCGACTCTTCCGGCTTCAGGTCAGGATTGCCGGACCCCGGGTAGTAGAGATCGTTGAAGGAGGGGGCACGGAAACCGGTGCCGTAACGGGCACTGAGGCGATAATCCTCAACGAAGCGCCAGCCAGCGCCGGTTTGCCAGGTGTTGTGACGTCCGAACTGCTCGTTGTCATCGCTGCGACCGCTCAGCTCGGCCTGCCAGACCTGGTTGTCAAACTGGGCCAGGGCATAGAGCCCGGTGTTGTCACGCTCATCGGCCTCACTCGGGAAGGCGACGCCAGAGGAGCGGGAACTATCGTCCAGCATGTCGCGCTGCCAGTCGGCGCCGCCCCCCAGGGTCCAGCTCTCGTCCAACTTGACGCTGTTGACCCAGTTCAGGGTGTATTGACGGGTATAGAGTCGATCAGCGGACTGATCGCGGCCGCTGGTATCCGGGTAGTCGTAGGCATCCTGTTTGGAGAAGGCGCCGCGCAGCTCGCTCAGGTAGCGCTCGTCATGATAGCGGGAGCCGAGCTGGTAGCTCTGGTTCTCGGTCCAGGTCTCGTTGCGTTGATGAAACGCCGGGCCCCAGGCGGAAGCGGCAGAGGATCTGTCGTACTGGGCAATATTGCGGAACCAGCGGGTCGTACCGAACAGATCCCAGTTGCTGGCCAGCGCCTGCTGATAATCCACCATGGCGTTATAGCCCCGGTGGCCATGCTTGTCGCCATCGTTCACCCCGACGATGGGATGCACGTTGTAGCCGGTCTCGTCATCGAAACCACCAGCGACCTTGATCTGACCCGCATCACCCACCTGGCTGGCGCTGCTGAAGGCAGCCTGACGCTGCTTGTGGGAGCCCGCGCCCAGGTTGAACTTGTGCTGATTGGTCCCCTGGTCCGGGCGAGTGATGATGTTGATGACCCCACCGATGGCATCGGACCCATAAATAGTGGCGCGTGCACCGCGGATATATTCGATCCGCTCCACCTGGTTGAGGGGCAGGTTGTTGAGCTCGGTCATCCCGGCGGTCAGAGAGGCGCTGCGCACCCCGTCCACCAGCACCAGGGTCTGGGAAGAGGTGCCACCACGTACCCGAAGCGAGCTGAGCTGGCCGCGGCCGCCGTTGCTGACCACTTCCACGCCGGGCAGGGTCTTGACCACGTCGGTCACGGTCTGGGCTTGCAGGCGATCGATCTCGTCACGGGTCACGACGTTGACGGGAGCCAGCACACTGGAGGCAGGCTGGGCGACACGGGTAGCGGTCACCACCATGGTGGGATTGACAGGGATGGTCAGTTGTTGGGCAAAGGCCGCCGTTGGCAACAGGGCAGCCGCCAATAATGTCTTGGACATGAGAGATCCTTAAGTTCGCGTAAGCATCTACTTCGTGGCCGGTTTCTCTCGGCCCGAAATACGAACTTTGGCAGGTCTTCGGGCTTGGGGGCTGATGGCCTACGGCGACGGCTTCCCACCTGACGGCAGTGCCCTGATGTCGCTTCGTTCCCCCTTACCGCTGCGCGCCAGCTCCGGATTCTCACCGGATTCCCTTTTAAGCATGATGCGCCAAAGCGGGGGGATTATAGGCAGAGCCGCCTTGGATGTATAGCCATCTGGATTTCTAATGTCGTTTTTATCCAAAGCCGGTGCCAAGTGGCGCAGATCCTCGCCCCCTCTCATACCTTGAGGCTCGTTGACCGTCATTCGAGAGGGTCAAAAACAAGAAATGTTGAGCCAGATCCCACGGCTTTTTGGTAACATGCGGCAAACGTTTGACATCCGAGGAAGCCGTAATGACGACCCCCCCTATGATCGGCCTGGTAATGGGCTCCGACTCTGACTGGCCCGTGATGCAGGCCGCCGCCCGCATCCTCAAGGAGCACGGCGTGCCCTATGAAGCGCGCGTCGTATCCGCCCATCGCACCCCGGATCTCCTGTTTGAATATGCCGCCAGTGCGCGCGATCGCGGTCTGCGCGCCATCATCGCCGGCGCCGGCGGCGCAGCCCACCTGCCGGGCATGCTGGCCGCCAAGACCACGATCCCGGTGCTGGGCGTGCCCATCCCCACCCGCCAGCTCAAGGGGATGGATTCCCTGCTCTCCATCGTGCAGATGCCCAAGGGCGTGCCGGTCGCCACCTTCGCCATCGGCGAGGCGGGTGCCGCCAATGCCGGTCTGTTCGCCGTGTCCCTGCTCTCTGTCGCCCAGGATGGCGACGCTCCCCGTTATCACCAGCAGCTCGACGGCTTCCGCGCCAAGGAGCGCGACCGGGTGCTGGCGCTCACCCTGGAGGAGCCGGCATGATACTGCCCCCCGCCACTTTGGGTATGCTCGGTGGCGGCCAGCTCGGCCGCTACTTCGTGATGTCTGCCCACCGTCTCGGCTACAAGGTGATCGTGCTGGACCCGGACCCCATCAGCATCGCCGGTGCAGCCGCCGACGAGCAGATCGTTGCCGCCTATGACGATGCCGATGCCCTGCGCGATCTGGCCAGCCGCTGCGACGCCATCACCTGCGAGTTCGAAAACGTGCCCGCCGCCTCCCTGGCCCTGCTGGAGCAGTACAAGCCGGTGCGCCCGGCCGCGAGCGCAGTACGTGTCTGTCAGGATCGCCGGGAAGAGAAAGCCTTCCTGACCCGCGCCGGTGTACCGGTTGCCCCGAACCTGACCCTGCTACCCGGCGAGCCGCTGCCCGCCCTGCCCGGCGACCTCTTCCCCGCCATCCTCAAGACCGCCCGCGAGGGCTACGATGGCAAGGGGCAGTGGACTATCCACAATGCGGGCGAATTGCCAGCGGCCCTGGCCGCCAGCGGTGTCCCTTGCGTGCTGGAAAAACGCCTGCCGCTGGAGGGGGAGTTTGCCCTCACCCTGGCCCGCAGTCCGAGCGGTGCCATCAGTGCCCTGCCCCTGGTGCAGAACTGGCACAGCGGCGGCATCCTGGATCAGACCCGCTCCCCGGCCAATGTGCCGGCCCTGGAGCGCGAAGCCCAGCGCATCGCCGAGCACATCATCGCCGCCCTCGACTATGTGGGTGTGCTGACGGTGGAGTTCTTCCTGGTCGGCGGTGAACTGCTGGTCAACGAGATGGCCCCCCGGCCCCACAATTCGGGTCATCCCAGCATCGACAACGCCGGTTGCAGCCAGTTCGAGTTGCAGGTGCGCGCCCTGTGCGATCTGCCGCTGCCGGCACAGGCTGAGGTTCAGCCCGCCATCCTGCTCAACCTGCTCGGGGATCTGTGGCAAGACGGCACGCCGGACTGGGCCGGCGCCCTGGCCCTGCCCGGGGTGCACCTTCACCTCTATGGCAAGGGCGAGGCCCGCCCTGGCCGCAAGATGGGCCACGTCACCGTCACTGGCCGCGACTGGCCGGCGGTCGAGGCCACCGCGCACCAGCTGCGCGCCCTGCTGGGTCTGCCCCGCGCTGAGTCCACCCCTTGACATGCAAAGACCCGGGCCAAGGCCCGGGTCTTTTTTTATGATTTGAGAAGCGAGAGGGGTCAGGCCCTGTCGACAGCCGCAACGGGAGCCGGCAGGCGGATGGTGAGGGAGAGCACCAGGGCCACCACCAGCAACACCAGGATCAGGTTGAAGGTCGCCATGAAGCCGCCGAACAGGGAGGCCACGATGGAGCCGATGATGCTGCCCAGACCAAAGCCCAGGTAGATGACGCCGTAGTTCTTGGTCAGGTTGTTGAGGCCGAAGAAGTCGCTCACCAGCGAGGGGTAGACGGTGATGGTGCCGCCGAAGCTGAACGCCACACAGGCCACCGCCACGAAGAAGAGGTTGGCATTGAGCGGCACGAACAGCAGCAGCGCCATGCCCGCCAGGGTAATCAACTGGGCGATGGTGATGACCCGGATACGGGACATCTTGTCGGAGAGGATGCCCAGCACCAGCCGGCCACCCAGGTTGGCCATGGCGATGATGGCGACGGCGTTGGCGGCGACCACGGCCGGCAGGCCCACCATCTTCTCGCCGATGTCCTTGGCCACGCCGATGACGTAGAGACCGCTCATGCAGGCGGTGAGGAACATCAGCGCCAGCATCCAGTATTGGGGCTTGCGCATCGCCTCGGCCAGGGTGAAATCGCGGCTCTCGCTCTGCTGCACGGCGGCGGCCTGCTTGGGGGCATCCTTCATCAGCATGCCACCCACCAGCACCATGGACATGGCGATCAGCCCCCACAGCTGGAAGGTGGTCTCAAGGCCGTTGCTCGAAAGCAGCAGCAGGTTGATGTACTTGAAGCCCAGGCTGCCGAGGCCATAAGCACCGATGGAGCAGGCGGAGATGAACCCCTTGCGCTCCGGGAACCACTTCACGCAGTTGGAGAGGGTCATCAGGTAGCCGGTACCGTCGGCAAAACCGACCAGGATGCCGGCGCAGAGGTAGAGCATCGCCAGGTTGCTGGCATGAGCGGTGAGGAAGAAGCCGATGCCGAGCAGCACGCCGGCGCCCAGGGTGACGTTGCGCACCCCGAAGCGCTCCTGCAGCTTGCCCGCCAGGGAGGAGGCCACCGCCAGGGAGAGGCTGAGCAGCCCGAAGGCGAAGGCGACCTGGCTGACCGGCTCGTCCAGTTTGTCGGAAAGCTGGGCGTTGAACAGGCTCCAGGTGTAAACGGATCCCAGTGCGAACTGGGTGATGATGGTCCCCAACAGGGTGAGGTAGCGGGTGCGATTCAGCTCTCTGGTCATGATGCGTCTCGAGGAATGGCCTTAAGGAAACTGGGGCCACTATAGGCAAGACGCCGCTCCCGCCGACCGATTACGGCATGAAATGCAGATCGGCGGGAATGAATGACAATCAGAGCCGCATCAGCTGACGGAATGCCTTGATGTTGCTGCGACTGACCGGCACCTCGAACGGCAGGTCATGGAGCCGGATGAGATAGGTGCTGTTGAACCAGGGCACTATCTCGCGGATCTTGTTGATGTTGACGCAGTAGGAGCGGTGGCAACGAAAGAACCCCTCGGCAGGCAACCGACTGACGAACTCGCTGAGGGTCATGGTCATCACGTAGCGATCGGTACGGGTGTAGACATGGGTCAGCTTCTCGTCGGCTTCCGCGTAGTAGATCTGCTCGCAGGGGGTGACGATGATGCGCTCCCCCTTCACCAGATTGACGGTGCGGTTCTGTGGTGTCCCGGACTCCGCACCCTGGGGCTGGGACTTGCCCGCCAGTTCGAGCTTTTGCAGCAGATTGATGAGACGCGGCTCGTTGTAGGGCTTGAGGATGTAGTCGAATGCCTCCAGCTCGAACGCCTCCACCGCAAACTCCTTGTAGGCGGTGACGAAGACGATGTGGGGCGGATGGCTGGACTTGTGCAGGTTCTTGGCCAGCAGCAGGCCGTCGATGGCGGGGATCTGGATATCCAGAAACACCACGTCTACCTCGTGATCCTGCAGATACTTGAACGCCTCCAGCCCGTCTTCGAAGCTCGCCACTATCTCGATGTTGCTGTGCTGCCCCACCAGAAAGGCCAGCTCCTCGCGGGCCAGATACTCATCTTCCACAATGATCGCTTTCAGCATGGCATTGCCTCCTGATCAGGCAGATAGAAACAGACTTCGGTCCCCGGCTCCAGCCGCTTGAGGTGCAGGCCGTCGCCATAGAGCAGCTTGACCCGCTGATGCACGTTCATCAGACCGATGCTGCGGCTCTCCACCCGACCGGCGGCGACCCCGTCGATCACCGCCTGGCTGATGCCGTAGCCGGTGTCGCGCACCGCGACCCGGATGCCGCCCGCCAGCTGCTTCACCTCGATGGTGACCCGACCCGGCGCACTGCGGGGCTGGATGCCGTGCAGGATGGCGTTTTCCACCAACGGCTGCAACAGCAGGCTCGGCACCTGGATATGCACGTCGTCCACCTCGAACACCACCTCCAGCTTGTCGCCGAAGCGGGCCTGCTCGATGGCCACGTAGTCGCGCACCTGCTGCAGCTCCTCCTGGATGTCGATGAGGGTGTCCCCCTTGTTGAGGTTGTAGCGCAGGTAATCCGCGAGATTCGCGATCAGCTGGCGTGCCTGCTGTGGACGGATGCGGATCAGCGACGAGATGGCATTGAGGGCGTTGAACAGGAAGTGGGGGTTGATCTTGCTCTGCAGCGCGGTGAACTCCGCCTTGCGGGTCATCTCCTTGAGCTGCTCGATGCGCGACACCTCCATCTGGGTGGAGATGAGCTGGGAGAGGCCGACCGCCATCTCCCGCAGCGAACTGGTGATGCTGTGGGTGCGGCGGTAGTAGATCTTGAGGGTGCCGCTGACGGCGCCGTTCTCTCTCAGCGGAATAATGATGACCGAGTGAAAGTCGGCCAGATGGTACTGGCGCAGATCGTTGTTGATGATGATCTGGTCGAGCAGCACCGCTTTGTGGGTCATGTCGCTGATGGCGTGGTGCTCGTCCAGCTCGTAGTAATCCTTGCCCACCCCCACATAGGCCAGCACGTCGCGGGTATCGGTGATGGCCACCGCATCGGCGCTGATCTCGCTGCGAATGATGCCGCACACCTGGCTAAGGGAGTGGCGATCGATGTTCTGGAAAAACGGCAACGTCTTGTTGGCGATGTCGAGCGCCAGCTTGGCCTGCTTGGCGGCAATCAGCTCCTTCTCGTCGTCCAGGTCCTGCACCAGCTTGATGATGAGCCCGATACAGAGCGCCCCGGCGATCATCGGGTAGGCAATGTGGCTGACAATCTCCACACCTACCGCATGGGGCTCGGTCAGTTGCCAGATAAGCAGCATGGTCAGCCCCTCGCAGGCCATGCCCGCCAGGATGCCATAGAGCCAGAGCCGCGACTTGCGACAGCGCAGGTGCAGCCAGGTGGCGAGCAGGCCGGCGATGATGCTGGCGATGAGGCACGGGATCGAGGTGTGGCCATCCATGTCGATGAGATAGCGATGCAGCCCCGAGATGACCCCGGCCGGAATGCCGACCCAGGGGCCGAACAGGATGCCGCCCGAGATGATGGCGATGATCCGCACGTTGATGAGGGCCCCCTCCACCGGAATGCCGGTGTAGGTGCTGAACACCGCGAACAGACAGAAGATGGCCGCCACCAGCACCAGCTCGGCCGGGGTGTGGTCACGCTTCTGGAACAATCGCTGAAACGGCCGGGTGCGGGTGAGAAGAAAGAGCGTCATCAGCATCAGCGCCGCCCGCTCAAACACTGCCAACAACATCATCTGATTTTCGAGCATGGCTCTCCTCCGTCAATGGCATGGCGCCAGGGGCGGATCATACCCCTTATCTGCCGCCGACTCATGGGCGAATCCGGGGAGAGCGGTTCAGCTTTCGGGGAAAGCGCCGATAAGAGGAGGCCCTCGCCAAGGAGGGCCCAGTCCGACAAAGGAGATAACTATGTTTCAAAAAAGCATGGTGCTGGCAGTGATGATCGGTTGCAGCAGTGCCGCCGTTCACGCCAATACGCAGGTGAGCCAGCTGAACTGGCAGGCCACCGCCAGCAAAGAGACCAACATGGAAGTGGCGCTTACCCACCCAGGCCTCCAGGCCATCAATTCGGATCCGGCACAGGCTCCCGTCCAGATCCTCGCAGCTGACCTGGGCCACCCGGATTTCAACACCACCTATCGTTTGCAAGCCCGCGCACTCTACGGCTCCCTGCCACAGCAGGATGATCTCCGGATCACGCTGGCGCTCAACGGACAACCCCTCGAAGCAAGCCGCGCCCTCCCCCTGGCGCAGGCGACCCGCTATTACCTCAGCTATCAGGCCCCGTCAGCCAGACCGGACCAGGTGGGCGACGCCGCCTATGAGTTGATGGTGTACTGGCTGGGCTGACCACAGGAGCCGAAGGCATGTCCCCATGCCTTCATTCCTCCCCTTCCATCACCTGAAGTTGGGTCGCCGCCAGCCGAACAACCTCGTACTCTTGCTGCAAACGGGCCAGCGCCTCGGGCAGCCTGGCCTGATCGAGTTCCCAGGATTCTATTTCGCTGCAGGTCGCCACCAGTTTCAGAGTGCCCATTATTCTGGCGCCCCCTTTCAGGCGATGTATGCGGTCGATGAACTGGCCAACATGCCCCTCCTCCGCAGCCCGTTGCAATCCCGCGATATCGTCGTCACTGGCCCGCACGAACTCGGCCAGCAGAGGCACCATCAGGGTCGACTGGTGTGCAGTCAGCGGCCCCAGATACCGCCGGATCTCCTCCATGCAGGCGGCCATGTCACTCTGCTCTTCTCGCTGCATGTGCCGACGCAGACAATGATCGAGCGCCTCCAGTCCGACGGGCTTGAAGAGACAGTCATCCATCCCTGCCGCCTGCCCTTCATTGATCTGCTCCTGCCGCGCATCGGCCGTCAGCCCGAGGATCACGGTGCGTCGCCAGCCGTGCAGCCGCTCCAGCTCACGGCACTGACGAGCCAGCTCGAATCCGTTCATGCCGGGCATGTTGAAGTCGGTCATGACGACATCCACCCTGGCTTCGACCAGCCGCCGCAGCGCCTCTTCTCCCGACTCGACGGCCGTGGCGTCATGACCCAGATAGGCCAGCTGCTGGCTGACCAGCAACCGGTTGGCTGGATGATCGTCCACGACCATGATCTTCAGTCGCCGCCCCGGCTCCACCACCGGATCCTGTTCAAGCGCAGCGGGCATCGCCACGGCATCGGCCACCGGCAGCTTCATCTCGACACTGACCCGGGTCCCCTGCCCGGGCGTACTCTCCAGTTTCAAGGAGCCGCCCATCGTCTCGCACAGGGAGCGGGAGATCATCAGACCCAGGCCTGTACCCGACTGCTGGATTTTCTCGGGTTGGCTGGCCTGGCTGAAGGGCTCGAACAGCCTGGCCTGCTCGGCCTGATCGATGCCGATGCCGGTATCCAGGATGGTTAGCTGCACGGTACACCAGCCATCGCTGACCCGGGAGGCCAGCGTCACCGTGACCGACCCGCGATCGGTGTACTTGATGGCGTTGCTGATCAGGTTGGAGACGACCTGCTTGTAACAGAGGCCATCGATCTGCACCCAGGACGGATCGCCCGTGACGAGCTCCAGCCGCAGGTTTTTCTGCCTCGCCAGCGCAGTGAATACGGTGACGACCGACGCTGTCAGGGTCACGATGTCATGGGGTTCGGGGGCCAGTTCGAACCGGCCAGACTCGATCTTGGAAATATCCAGGATGTCGCCGATGAGGCTCAGCAGATCGCTGGCCGAGCCATGGGCAATGGCGAGGGAGGCCTGATCCTCCTCGTGCAGCCGACCCCGCTTGAGCGCCAGTTCCAGCAAGCCGATGATGGCATTCATGGGGGTGCGGATCTCGTGGCTCATGGTCGCGAGGAAGGTGCTCTTGGCACGGTTAGCCTCCTGGGCCTCCTGGCTGGCCACCGCCAGCTCATCGAGCAGGCGTACCCGTTCGCTGACGTCGATCCAGCCTCCCACGCCACCCTGCACATTGCCGTCCAGATCGTAGTAAGGCTGAACCCAGTGATAGACGTCGACCCCGCCCGTCGGCAGGCCCAGACGGTGATCCCCCTCCTGGGCGCGGCGGCTGTCACAGGAAAGCACCAGATCCCCGTGCAGGGGAGCGAGAAAAGGCCAGCGCGTGCGCGCATCGTCCAGGCCCGTGCCGAGCAGACCGACCTTGGGTTCGCCAAGGAAGCTGGCATAGCTGCTGTTGCACAGCACCAGGATCCCGTTCAGATCCCGCGCATAGATGGGGTGGGGTGTCCCGTCCACCAGATCGGCGATGAACTTGAGCTGGGTGCTCAGCGCCCCCTCCACCAGCCGCCGCTCGCGGATCTGCTTGCGCAGGGACAGCCCCCACAGGCCAACCCAGAGGGTCAACAGCAGGATCAACGCGATAAAGACCCCGAACTCCTGAATCAACTCCTGCCAGGAGACACTCTCCTGTTTGACATTGACCCGCCAGCGGTTGGAGAGTCCTTCCAGCTCATCCGGCGGAATGATGGCAATCACCTTGTCCAGAATGTCCCGTAGTACGGGATGCGCGGGGGTGACCGCAAACGCGGCACCGATGGGGATGGAATCGAACAGCTCTCCCGTGATGAGCAGGCTGTCGGGGAATTTGCTGTTGACGTAGTACTTGGCCACCCGCAGCGGCAGTATGGTCACATCGCACACTTCCATCGCCACACAACGCATGGCGTCTTCAATCGTATCGAACTGCCGCGACGTCAGCTTGCCGTATTCCGCCTCGATGGCCTGGGTCGAGATAAAGCCCCTGACCATGGCCACGGTGCCGGTCTTGAGCAGCGATGCAGGGGGGACCTCCCTGTGGCGCAGCCCCACCACATAGGAGAGGGGATCGAGGACAAAGGCCCGGCTGAACAGATAGCGGTTCCTGCGCTCGGCAGAGGGGCTCAACACTCCCGCATCCACCTGGCCGCTATCCAGCAACTGAGTCATCTGCTCCGGTGTCTTGGCAGGCACCACCTCGAGCTCCACTCCCAGCTTGGCCCGCATGACCTGCAGCAGATCGGCGACCACGCCGTGCATGGTACCGGTGACGTCATAGAAACTGAGGGGCGGGATGCCGCTGTTCACCGCAATCCGGATTTTCTCCCGCTTGCCCAGCCATTTCCATTGCTCGCGGCTCAGGTCGATCCTGCTGGCACCGATGGAGAGACCGCCCCCATTCCAGCGTTTGGCCACTTCCGCTCGCTTGCCATCAAGGATCTCCCCCAGCGCGATATCCATGATCCTCTTGAGTCGCCGCTCCTTGGGGTTGAGGGCAAAGGCAAAACCGGCGGTATCGATATAGAGCGGCTTCAATAATTGAATGCTGTTCTGATAGAACTTGTTGACGATGAAATTGCCGGAGATCATGTCCACCATGACGGCATCAACCTGACCATATGCCACCGCGGACAATGCACTATAGCGGGACGGGTATATTTTAATTTTGTAGTCCGACAGGTAGCGCATGATGTCCATGAACGGCAAATAATACTCCGGCACGGCTATTGTTCTTATTTCCCGCTCTTTGACCTGAATGTTTTTATAGATGGCTGGGTCGTCAGCAATATATTTGTCAGTCAGCAGAAGATGCTGTTCCCGCTCATAGGAGTTGGAGGTACTCAGCAGATCGATCTCCCCCCGCTGGAGCGCTTCAATGGCAGCCGCCCTGGAGGGATATCCCTTCACCAGGATCTCGATGTGCAGCAGATGGGTCAACATGCCGACGATGTCGGCCGTCACCCCTTCATAAGCATTCGCCCTCAGGGTGATGTCCATGGGGGGGTTGTCGGGTCTGGGCACCCCCAGGATCAGCCGCTCGCGCTCCTGCAACCAGCGCCACTCCTCCCCATGCAGCGGCAAGGGGCTGGCATCGAGGTATTCCCCGCCATCCCGCGAATAGACTTGCAGCAGGGGCTCTTCCGGTTCCCGGGCCGCCAGCGGCCACACCCAGACCAGCGCCAGCAGAAGCAACAGCAATTTCGCCCTGTTCACAGCAGTTTCTGCCGTCTGGCCAGACTGATCAGATCAACGATGTTGGTGATGTTGAGTTTCTTCATCAACCGGGTCTTGTAGGTACTGACGGTTTTCTCGCTCAGCAGCATGCTTTGGGCAATCTGCTTGTTGGCATGGCCCTGACAAATCTGCAGCAGCACGCTCATCTCGCGGGAAGAGAGGGTCGACAGCAGATCTTCCCGATCGACCGTATGGGCATGCCTGGCGCCGGCGATGACGTCACGGGGGTAATAGAGTTGCCGCTTCTCTATTTTTGCGATCGCATCCTTCAGCAAATACAAATCATCCAGCTTGGACAAGAACCCCTCGGCACCGGCTTGCAGGCACCGCACCATAATATGGTGGGTGGACTGTGCAGACAGCACCAGAATCTTGGCGCCAATATCCAGCATCTTGATTCTTTTTATCACTTCGATGCCATCAAGCTGAGGTATTCCAATATCAAGGATAACAATATCTGGATGAGTGTTCCTGGCCATGGCGATAGCATCGACACCATTATCCACTTCGCCTAAAACATGATGTTCATCCTGCTTCAACAACATGTTCACGGCCATTCTTATTGCTGGATGATCATCTACTATCAATACCTTCGCCATATATAGATCCGTTATTCAGCCCTGTCCGACGAGCATATTAACTACAAATCAAGCAACGACACCATACAGCCTGACCTTGTTTTCAAGATGTTAAATAAATATAAAAATGGCATTTTCAAGTTAATCATCATTATAGCTTCATTTATTTTTTATATATTTATCAATATATTGCATTTTATTTGATTCGTATGGAGCTTGCTGATTGCCGGGTCCCCTCCCTCGTTGAATTCCCCTCCTTCCCGGCTTTTCCAGCCGGCATCCACCCACGAGAAAAAGACCGAAAAAACATATAAATCAAATACATGGGAAGCTACAAGCCACTGAAAGAAAAAGAAAAAAATTTATTTTACAAGGGGTTTCCCCCATTCCCCTTTGGGATTTTTCCTACACACCATTCGGTCGATCAAAGCAGATCCGATCGCTATCTTGGTCGACGAAAAAACAAGCTGGTCCGAGGAGAAACCTATTCCAGGTCCGGCTGCCACGACTGGTCGAATCGTCGCCAACGTGGCAAGGCATGCCCCTGACGGGCAATGAACCAACCGGGTGGTCACAACCATCCAGAAGATATGTAGGAAATATCGTAATGAAGAAGACTCTGATTGCTCTGTCCGTGGCTACCCTGGGCTTTGCCGCCACCGCTCAAGCCGCCGTAGAAGCGTCTGCCGTCGCGACCTGGCAGGCCACTGCCAAGAAAGACACCACTTCCGAGCTGGTGGTCACCCCGCTCTCCAGCCTCTCCTTCCAATATGCCGAAGGGATCAAGGGGTTCAACACCGTCAACGGCCTGTTCGATGTCGCCATCAAGGGTGATGCCAGCGCGACCGACTTCACCCTGAAGGCGAAGAAGCTGAACGGCACCCTGAATCACCTGGGTGGCGACTCCACCGTCGATGTGGGCGTGCTGTGGGGCGGCGCACCGGTCAGCACAACCGCCTACACCACCCTGATCGACACCGCTGCCGGCATCACGGGGGGGAATCTGTCTCCTCTTGCCAACGGCTTCAAGAACGATGCCGAACGCGTCACGGCGCAGGGTTCCTTCACTTTCAACATTGAAAGTGCCACTGCCAGCGGCACCCCCACCACCTTTGACGCCCTGCCGGACGGCCTGTGGAGCGGTGAAGTCAACGTCGAGTTCGTAGCGAACTGGAGCTAACTCATCCACCGCATACCATTGAGGGCCCTGCGGGGCCCTTTGTTCTCTTAGGGGCACATCATGAACCTGAAAATTGCAGCGATCTGGCTGCTGCTCATTCCCGGTATCAGCCAGGCGATCAATGTCGGCGCCGTCACCACCTTCATCGATGCAGGCAGCCAGGAGGTCGCCAAACAGATTGAAAATGGCAGCGACCAGGCCAGATTGGTCACGATCAGCGTGACACGCATCACCTCACCGGAAGAGGGAGGGCAGGAGATCCCCATGGAAGTCAGCGGCGAGCTGATGTTGTCACCCAGTCGGCTGATGCTGCCCGCCAATGCCAGAAACAACGTCAGGTTCTTTTACAAGGGCCCGCAGGATGACAAGGAGCGTTACTACCGCATCCGCTGGCTGGACACGGCGCTCTCCGTCGACGATCAGCGCAACGAACGCCGTCAGGCTGTTGCCACCACGTCAGCACAGATAGGCACCATTCTGGTGGTAACACCACGCCAGCACCGGTTCGCCTATGACCTGAAGGACGACACACTCACCAACCAGGGCAATGCCTCCTATCGCACGGTAGCGTATGGCCCCTGCCTGAAAGGCGAGGAGCTGTGCAAGGAAACCTACTACGACCTGCCGGGCAAGCAACGCCGGTTCAAGCAGGTCAATATGCGTGATCCAAAGAGCCACCTGGGACTCTGGCTGGGTCAGGAATTCGTCGTCATCAAGTAATCCCCAATCACGGTACCGCCCCACCCTCTTGCAGGGTGACGGCTCTCGTTCTCCACACCCGGAACCATGGTGCTCGATATGTTGAAAAAAGCCTGGCTGTTGCCGCTCTCCTGGCTGATTGCGATGTCAGCCTCGGCCAGCACTGCTGCCCCTCTCAAAATTGCCAACGTCATCATTCCTGCCAGTTTTGCCAAGGCGCTGGAAGAGGGGCTGGCGGTACCGGTACGCCTGCGATACACGGATGAGGACAACAGGATCGACACCCTGACCGACGACACCATCGGCAATGCCACCCTGCTGCTGCAAGACGGCAAGCTGCACTTGTTGCACCTTGATTTCAGTGCCGGCCAGCAGCAAGGCGTACTGAACGATGCCCTTACCACTCTGCTCTCCAGCAAGCAAAGACGCACTTTTTCTGCCGATGGCGACTTGCAGATCGATGCCGATGCCAGCATGCAGCTGGACCTCGTCGCCATGCTGCTCACCATCCGGGTGTCACGGGATGCCTTTGGCCAGGCGAGGCAATCTGACAACCGTGTCGCACTGACCCCGACGGTGGACACCCTGACGGGCGTACAGCGCTACAACCTGGGTTACTCCTTCATCAATACCCCCCAGAGCGGGCACCAGGACTCCAATTTCCTGCAGCTGGAGAGTACCGTCGGGCTGGGCGCGCACCATGTCGCCGTGGATGCCTCCCTTTACAACCTGGGTGAGCCGGAGCAGAGCGGCGATATCTACCGCGCCATGTACGAACGGGATCTCGATGATCGCCGCATCGCAGCAGGCATGGTCTCGACATGGGACCTGCAGACCCTGGGGGTGGTGACGGGCCTGACCACGGGTCGCCTCTACGGCGCATCCTATGGCAACCAGGCGCAATCTCGAAAACAGACCACCAACGAATCGACCACTCCGGTGCAAGTCTTCATGCCCGCCAACGGCGAGGTCAGGGTCTATCGGGATGAGCGCCTGATAGGCCTGCAAAACCTGGCGATCGGCAACCAGCACATCGACACCTCCGCGTTCCCCAACGGGGTCTACAACGTCACGGTCGAAGTCTATGTCGACGGCCGCCTGACCAGCACGACCACCCAGCGAGTCACCAAGCTGGGCGGCAATCAGAGCTTTACCCGGGAGTGGGGATGGCAATGGTGGGGAGGCATGATGGAGAACAGCCAGCACAGCGGCGATTCCCCCCTGCTCGGTCTGTCGCTGGCACGCTCGCTGGATGCCCTTGATCTGGCGACGACCACCTATGCGTTCAGGGATGCGGCCGTCGGCGAGGCACGCGCAAGCTGGCAGGTCACGGATCGCCTCGGCACCCAGTTGCAAAGCATGCTGTCCACCGATCACTCCTGGCGGCTGGCGTCCAGTCTTTCCTGGCAAGCCCATGACAATGCCTCCCTGTGGGTCAGCCAGGAAAAACTGTATGCAGGCGATGCCCTGGGAGTGAGTGCAACCGAGCTCTACTCTGCCGGCATCACGATCAATCTGGGTGGCTGGGTCAGCGGCATGGGCCAGCTGACCTTCAACACCACGCACGACCGTCAGATGAACAGCGATCGCAGTTATGCGGATTACTACCAGCACCTCTATGCGGGCCGATACGGCAACCTCTCCATGCGCGCCAGCCTGCAGAGCGACAGTGGCACACTCAATGGATTCAGCAACAAGAGCATCACCCTGGACTACTCCATCCCGTTCGACAATCTGTTCAGCTTCGGCATGAGCAGCAACGAGCAGGGCCAGACCACGGCCAACCTCAACTATCAGAAGCGCATGGAGGGAGCCATCAATCTGGCCGCGCTGAATGCCTCCCGCATGATGCACGGCAGCGACACACACAATATGGCGCTTTCCGGCACCCTGGGATTCGAGAACAGGGTCATCGGCGGCACCATGACGCTGGGTCGTGGTCATGGCGGCGACGTGAATGGCAACCTGATTGCACGGGGTGCCCTGATCACCACGGAAAACGACGTGATCGCATCCAGCCGGAGCACCTCTGGTTCAGGCCTCATCATCAATACCGGCATCCACCGGGAAGGACAGATGCTCGCCAAGGTGAATGGACAGGACTACCCCCTGCAAGGGGAACAGACCTTCCTGGCGCTCCCGCCTTATCAGGAATACGAGGTGGAACTGCTCAACAGCAAGACAGGCAAGGACAGCTATGACATCAACACCGGCAAGCAGCGCTACACCCTGTTCCCCGGCAACGTCGCCACTCTGGATGCCGGCAGCAGCATCAAGGAGATGGTCACCGTGTTTGGCGTACTCAGGGCAGAAGATGGCTCGCTGCTTGCTAACGCCCGCATTGACAACCACATCGGCACCACGGTGACCAACGAGGTCGGCGAGTTCACCCTGGACGTGGACAAGGCCAACCCCATGCTGACTTTCCGCCGGGGAAGCGACTTCTGTGAAGCCGACCTGGATCTTGCACAACACACGGGCGCGGCCTGGGTCGGCATCGTGACCTGCCAGGGACTGCCCACCTACGCCATGGTGAGAGAGTATTGAACATGAACATCACACACAGATTGCTGCTGGTCATTGCACTTGGCGCCGGCTGGGCACAGCAAGGCAGTGCGGCCGTATCCAAAACCGTCTGGCCGAATGCCGCGCTGCGCCATTTCCTGTTTATTGAAAATCAGGAAGACAACAACCTGTTTGTCGCACCAACAGATGGTCTGGATCCGCGTCTGACCGGCGCAAATGCCTGGACCTCGCTCAAAGGAAATGGTCAGGTGAGCCTGGCGTACGTTGATAATGGATACAACACCGATATCAACAACTGGAACGTCGATATGTGGGAAAACGGCCCCATCCGCCGTCCTTATGTCAACCAACGCTGCATCATGTCTTATACCCGTTGTGACCCCGACACCGCTGAGGCGGTCAACAAGCCGGCCGTCGTTGATGACTTGGGCTTTTTCGGTCTCATCGGGGCATCTGCCGGGTGGGGTCATGGCAAATTGAGTGCAAGTTTCTTTGATTATCTTCGAACCATGCCTGTCGGAGCTGTTTTGAACAGGGAGATGAACCTGTGCAGGACCACGCTCAAATATGACGCGGCAGCCGGTGAACGCTGCATCAATCAGAACAGCGGAAACTGGTATGTCAGAAACATGCAGCACAAGAAGGCCGGCCATCTTCGCTTCGTACAAACCAATGCAATAAGTGAAGTCATTGTGGACAGCAATGGTGTTCCTTATGTCTTGCCCGGTTCACAAGGTTGTGAGAATTACAGGCTGGGCACCCGAGATGGGATTTTGTGTCGTTTTCTTGATTACAACTTCAATGAAGATGGCAGTCAGAACTACACCGAGCCCTACATGTATACCAATGTCAAAAACAGCTCGCTGAATAGCGCCATTGGTTCTGCGGATCTGCAAATGAGCGCAGATTTGAAAAATTGGGCAAGCAAAGGCTCTCGCTACAACATCAGCTATTTAAGAGGACAGCCATCTGTTTATCTTTTCTTGTCCAGCAATTTCTTCAAACAAGTTGTAAGGCTGGGACTGCAAGATCAACTGACTCGCAGTCTGATCAACTTCAATATGAAGAATGGATATGCTCCCGAGAGTGGATACTATGAATTCAGCGGCACAACCGAAATTCATATAAAACCACGGGACTTCAGCGTATCCATCTTGTCTTCGGAGGGCGTCAGCAATCCTTACAGGGAGGGGCAGGTCGGGAAAGATATTCTGAGCTTCTCATACAATATCTCTGATAGCGGCCCCATCAGTGCCGATATGCTGGAAATTTCTATTTCACAGGACAGGGGGTCGCCTTATCAGGGATATTGCACTTTCTATCCGGCAGGCTCCTCAGCTCCTGAACAGGCCGTCCCCATCCCTACCAGGCTGGTATTCGATTCGGTGGCTCATGGCGCGGGTTCACGGCACGCCATTCGCTGCGATCGCACACCGGTGGATATTCGCACCCTCGGAATACAGGACAATCAACCACCGCAGGAGTGGAATGATCCCGTCAACGGCCAGGGCATCACCCGGTTTTACAAACTGGCGCTGGAATTCGACCTGACCGATCCCATGGTGCAGCGCACCATGGGCGACGAGATGTGGGAAGGCGAGGTGGAACAAAGCGGCACCATCACCATCAAGGGGACCTGGCGCTGACCATGGAGTACAACATGCATCGTCTACTTTGGCCCTTGCTGGGCGGCTTGCTGGCCTCACAGGCCGCCGCCCTCGACATCGGCGCCATGACTCTTGCCATGGCGCCAGAGCAGGAGTTCATTACCAGAACCCTGACCAACAACAGTGCTTCACCCAAGCTGTACGACATACAAATGGAAAAAATCAGCGACCCCACGGCCAGAGGCAGGACACTGCCCACCGTCCCCGGTGAGCTGCTGTTTGCCCCCAGGCGCTTCACCCTGCACGCCAGACATGCCCAGAACGTCAAGTTCTACTACAAGGGGCCCGCCGATGACCATGAGCGTTACTACCGCATCACCTTCACCGAGTCACCAGCAGCCCAGGTGGATGAAGGCAGCCAGACGCAGCACCGGGGAACCGTCGAGGTGAAGCTGGCCCTGCAGTCCATCCTGGTGGTGCGCCCGCGTCAGTCACGTTTTGCATACCAGCTGGACCCGGTACAGAGCGCCATCACCAATACCGGCAACACCTATTTCGAGTTCATGGTGAAACGGGGCTGCCAGCAGGCGGACAGCGAGGCGGACAGCAAGTACCTGCTGCCCGGGGAGACCTACCACAATCCCGGAATCAATCAGCCGGGCAACCAGAAGCTCATCGTCTACCAGTCCCGCTTCATCCCGGTGGGCAAGGGTTGCTGGCCAGACTAGGTGCCCGACACCGGACGGTCAGCAATCCCCAGGGTCAGGAGGAGAGCGTCGCCAGCCTGGCCGCAAACCCCATGAAAAAGAGGCCGATAAGGCCGTTGCCGAGACGGGCCGCCGTCTGGCGCTGACGGAAAAAGCGGGCCATCAGGGTACCGCCGAAGATCAGCAGGGTCAGGTAGACGAAGCTCATCGCTTCCAGCATGCCAGCCAGCACCAGGTAGGAGATCCAGGTGTGGGCATAGCTGAAGTCGATGAACTGCACGAAGAAAGAGACGTAGAACAGGATCGCCTTGGGATTGGTGAGGCTCAGGGTGAGGGCCTTGGTAAAATAGCGCTCACCGGGATCCGTCTCGGACGCCGGTCCCGCCTTTTTGGCGATGAAGTTCGCGTGCAGGATCTTCACCCCCAGATAAAGCAGGTAGATGGCGCCCAGATAGCGCACCAGAGTAAACAGCAAGGGGGTAGTGCGAATGAGGGACGCGATCCCCAGATAGGCGCAGAAAATGAGGATGGCATCGCCGACGAAGACGCCGAGGGCGGCGCGATAACCCGGGCCTATGCCGCGCACGGCACCGGTTCGCAGCACGTAGAGGGAGTTCGGGCCCGGGGCAATGATGATGAAGAAGAGACCGACCAGATAGGTCCAGACGTTGATGACACCCAGGCTTTCGAACATGTTCCCTCCATGGCGGGTGATGGGCCGGATAACGGCGGCAGGCCTTCTATACTAATCCGCCCCGCGCCAAGCACAAGATCTGACCTGCCATCCACACGCCGTCAGCATGAACGGCCTGCGCGCCACGCGAACGCAATCCGGGCGTTCGCCCACTTTGGTTATGTCCAGATGCGCCGGGATAGGGCATGGTAGAGGGAGTGATACCCCAGCCATGGACAAGACCTTGAGTACCGACACCCCGATCACCGCCCCGCCCGCGGTGGACAACCCGACTACCACCGCTTATCCGGTGATCGCCGCCATCAGCTTCTCGCACCTGTTGAACGACATGATGCAGTCGGTACTGCTGGCCATCTATCCCCTCCTGAAGCTGGGGCTCGATCTGTCGTTCACCCAGATAGGTCTCATCACCCTCACCTACCAGTTCACGGCCTCGCTGCTGCAACCCCTGATCGGCCTCTATACCGACCGCAGACCCATGCCCTACTCCCTGCCTCTGGGCATGGGCTTCACGCTGGTGGGGCTGCTCTACCTGTCGCAGGCAGGCAGCTTTGGCGCCGTGCTGTTGTCGGCCATGCTGATCGGCATGGGCTCCTCCGTCTTCCACCCGGAATCCTCCCGGGTCGCCCGCATGGCGGCCGGCAACCAGCCCGGTCTGGCCCAGTCTCTGTTCCAGATCGGCGGCAATCTGGGATCGGCCATCGGCCCCCTGCTCGCGGCGCTCATCATAGTGCCGAAGGGACAGGGCAGTGCCGCCTGGTTCTCGTTGTTCGCACTCATCGGGGTCATCGTGCTCAGCTTCGTCGGCCGCTGGTCCAGCCACCATGCCGCCAGCTTCCATCGGCGGATGAGGGCCCATGCTGGCACCGGCCTGAGCCGCCGCCAGATTGGCTGGTCACTGGCCATCCTCGGTCTGCTGATGTTCTCCAAGTTCTTCTACATGGCCAGCCTGAGCAGCTATTACACCTTCTACCTGATGGACAAGTTCCACCTGTCGCTGGAGAGCGCCCAGCTCTATCTGTTCGCCTTCCTGTTTGCCGTCGCGGCGGGGACCGTGCTCGGCGGGCCACTCGGCGATCGCATCGGTCGCAAGCGGGTGATCTGGATCTCCATCCTCGGCGTCGCTCCCTTCACCCTGCTGCTGCCCCACGTCGACCTGTTCTGGACCTCGGTGCTGTCGATCGTCATCGGCCTCATCCTGGCGTCGGCCTTCTCCGCCATCCTGGTCTACGCCCAGGATCTGGTACCCGGCAAGGTCGGCACCATTTCCGGCCTCTTCTTCGGCTTCGCCTTCGGCATGGGAGGGATAGGGGCCGCCCTGCTGGGCAGATTGGCCGATGCCACCAGCATCGAAACCGTCTATCAGGTCTGCGCCTATCTGCCCCTTATTGGCCTGCTGACCGCCTTCCTGCCCAATATCAGGAGAGGCTAGAGGCCAACCGGCAGCCAGCGACCGACCATAAAAAACGCGGCCTGAGCAGGCCGCGTCTGGTTCCATCACTCGGGCCGCCTGACACGGCCCGATCCGCTCGGACTCATCCGCCGAGCCTCTTTGTCAGCACCCCAGCCCGACGACCGGGCCCACTGGAAGTTGTCACCCGAGAGGCCGCTGATGGGGCCATTCACAGCAAGGATGCAGCATCCCTCAGCAGTACTGGCCTGCCACCCAGCCCGACGACCAGGCCCACTGGAAGTTGTAACCACCGAGCCAGCCGGTCACGTCCACCACTTCGCCGATGAAGTAGAGGCCGGGCACGGTGCGCGCCTCCATGGTCTTGGAGGAGAGCGCGTTGGTATCCACCCCCCCCAGGGTCACTTCAGCGGTGCGATACCCTTCGGTGCCGTTGGGCAGGATCTGCCAATCCCCCAGCAGGGTAGCCACCGCCTCCAGCTCCCGTTCGTTGTACTGGCGCATCGGCTTGCTCACCAGCCATCCCAGCTCCACCAGCTTGTCGACGAAGCGCTTGGGCAGCTCGCGCCCCAGCACGGTTTTCAGCTCCTGGGCAGGATGGGCCTGGGCCCAGGTCTTGAGGGTCTCTGGAATGTCGAGATCCGGCAGCAGGTTGATGTGGATCTTCTCCCCCGCCAGCCAAAAAGAGGAGATCTGCAGGATGGCGGGGCCGGAGAGGCCGCGATGGGTGAACAGCATGGCCTCCTTGAAGCGGGTGCCATCCTCGGCGGTCACCGCCACCGGCAGGCTGACCCCCGCCAGATCGGCGAAGGCCTCCTTGTCGGCCTGATGCAGGGTAAAGGGCACCAGCCCGGCGCGAGTCGGCAGCACGGTGAGGCCGAACTGCTCCGCCAGCTTGAAGCCGTAAGGGGTAGCACCGAGTTTCGGCATGGAGAGGCCGCCGGTGGCGACCACCAGCGACGAGCAGGCGATCTCCCCCTTGCTGGTGTCGAGCACGAAGCCTTCATCTGTCTTGCTGACGGTGAGGATCTCGGTCTGGAACTGCAGGGTCACGCCAGCCCAGTCGCACTCGGTCAGCAGGATGTCGACGATATCCTTGGCGCTGTCGTCGCAGAAGAGCTGGCCCAGGGTCTTCTCGTGGTAGTTCAGGCCATGCCTGTCCACCAGATCGATGAAATCCTGCTGGGTATAGCGCGCCAGCGCCGATTTGCAGAAGTGGGGGTTGGCCGAAAGGAAGGCATGGGGACCCGCCTGATGATTGGTGAAGTTGCAGCGACCGCCGCCGCTGATGAGGATCTTGCGGCCCGGCTTCTTGGCGTTGTCGAGCACCAGCACGGAGCGACCCCGGTAGCCAGCCTGGGCCGCACACATCAATCCGGCCGCCCCGGCACCGATCACCACCACATCCACCTGTTTCATCGTCACTCACCCATCAAAAGAAAAACGGCCCCTTTACCTTAAAGGACCGTCATTGTACCCGGCAGACACCAGCACAGCGGTACAAGGACACCTGCAAATAGAAAACGGCCCCTTTACAAGGGGCCGTCATTGTACTGACTGAACACTAAGTGTCCACGACTATCAGGCGTTGCCGTCCATGATGCTGGCCGGGGCGCCCTTGGCCAGCTCGGCCAACTCCTTGTCGATGAAATAGAGGCCCTTGCCATCCTCGCCCACCAGGCTCAGACGGTCGACGATGCTCTTGAACAGCTTCTCCTCTTCGTGCTGCTCGGCCACGTACCACTGCAGGAAGTTGAAGGTGGAGTAATCCTGGGTGGTGAAGGCGACATGGGCCAGACCGTTGATGCACTTGGTGATGTGATACTCGTGCTCCAGGGTGGTGCGGAAGATGTCACCCAGGGACTTGAATTCGTGGGGAGGCGCTTCGATGGCCCCCAGCACCGGCATGGCGCCGGTCTCGCTCACGTAGGTGAACAGGCGCTCCATGTGCTGGCGCTCCTCGACCGCATGCTGACGCAGGAAGGTGGCGGCCCCCTCGAACCCCTTGTCCTCGCACCAGGCGCTCATCTGCAGGTAGAGGTTGGAGGAATAGAATTCAAGATTAATCTGCTCGTTCAACTTCTCGATCATGGCTTTGGCCAACATGATGATTCTCCACTGTGATTTGCCCACGATTGTCGCCACTGTTGCATCCTGACGCAACCAGAGACAACCGACGCACCCCGCAGTTGCGACGACTTTTCACCTCATCCTCTCCCCCATACGGTTATAGAGAAGCAAAGAAACATGGTGTAGGTGACATCAGCCATTATGATGGCGCCATTGGTCGGGGAAAGGATTCAATGAGATTCATAATGGCACTGGCGCTGCTCTGGATGACCCAGTTGCAGGCAGCTCCCTCCTTGCTGAAAGAGGCTGAATTGCAGGCGGCGCGCGATCCCGTCGGCTATCTGCAGCGCCTCGACGCCAGTCCCCAGCAGGATATGGAACTGTTCTACGCCAGGTCCCTGGCCCAGGCAGCCCTAGGCCGCTATCCCCAGGCACAGCGCGACAATGCCCGCGCCCGGGGTCTGGCCAATGCCCAGCAGGAGACCCTGCGCCTGCTCGACTTCCGGTTGCAGCAGATTGCCCTGACCCTGGATGCCGATACGCCGGATCAGGCGCTCGAGCTGCTCACCCAGCTCTGGCCAGTGGTCCGGCATCACCCCAGGCAGGTCTCGGAGTGGCATGCCCTCAACGGGCTCGCCCTCTACCGTACCCAGCAGATGAAAGAGGCGATCCTCGAGCTCAAGACCGCCTATCACCTCAAGCAGAAAGAGCCGGGTTCCATCCTCTCCACCTTGCAGTGCGGCCGTCTGCTGATGACCCTCGGCAACCTCTATGCGGACCTCAATCTCTACCGTGAGGCCGAGACCTATTATCAGGATGCCCTCGGCCAGATGGTGCAGCTCAACGAACCCAACAGCCAGGCCATCATCCGGGCCAACATGGCCAGGCTCTACATCGACATGGGCCAGCCTGCCAGAGCCAGCCAGTTGCTCGATACCCTGCTGGCCACGCCGAGCCTGTCACCCCACTATCGCGCCATCGTCCTCGGCTACCAGGCCATGGTGTTCAACGCACGGGCGGACTGGCACGCCGCCTGGCGCAGCCTGGAGGAGGCACAAGCCATCTATGACAGGCTGGATAGCCCGCAGGCGGCCTCCCGTCTGACCGAGATCAGGGCAAGAACCCTGCTGGGTCGTGGCGAGAAGCAGCTGGCCCTGCAACTGCTGATGGAGCACACCGCCCCTCTCTCCATGGATGGTCGGGCGATGCAGGCCAGGTTACTGGCCGATCTGGGCCGCTACCCCGAGGCCTACGGGGCCATGACCCGCTACATGCAGTACTACAAGCAGCACTTCAACCAGACCCTGAGCCAGCACGCGGCCGCCTTCCAGGTCGAGATGGATCTGGCTCGCAGCGAGGCCAGCAATCGCGCGCTGCAGCAGGAAAACGAGAGCAAGCGCCAGCAACTGCTCTACCAGCAGAATGCCCGCTACTACCAATTGCTGCTGCTGGTGCTGCTGGCCGTCGCTCTGATCCTGCTCGGGCTCACCACCCGCAGGCTCCACCGCAGCTCTCGCCACCTCTACAAGCTCGCCACCTTCGATCAGCTGACCGGGCTGCCCAACCGTCGCGCCCTGCTGGAGAGACTGGGTCAACAGTGGCTGCACGAAACGCCCCTGACCCTGCTCATCATCGACATCGATCACTTCAAGCAGATCAACGACAAGCATGGTCACCAGGCGGGGGATCAGGCTATCCGGCAGTTGGCCAGGGAGCTCAAGAGCTGGGCGCCGGACCAGCAGTTGATCGGGCGCTGGGGCGGGGAAGAATTTCTGGTGGCCATGACCCAGGACGGGGCCACCTGCTGGCGGCTGGCGGAGCAGCTGAGAAGCCGGATCGCCTACCTGGCCGCCCCCCACATGACCATCAGCATCGGGGTGGCGGAACGCTCGACGCAGGATGACAGCCTGAGCCAGCTCATCCATCGGGCCGACATGGCCATGTATCAGGCCAAGCGCCAGGGGCGCAACCAGACCGTGCTGGCCCAGTCTCCCCACCTTTCCCCTGAACTGGCCTGCAACGTCGCCTGATGCCCCCTCGTGCGGGTGTCAGGGCGTCAGCTCAGTGAGTGACGCCACGTTCACCGGCGCACCGTAATCCACCCCCGGCAGCTCGAAGCCGTTGAGCTGCATGAACTCCTGGCGCAACCCGGCAAAATCCCCCAGGGTGCGGAAGTTCTCCGGCGTCACCTTGGGCCAGAGTGCCGAGACGGCGGCCTGCACCGCTGGCTCAAGCTCGTGGTCATCCATCCGGATCAGCCGGTTGCCATCGGCGACGACCCCTCTGGGCCCGTACATCTTGTCGGCAAACAGCCGCTGCATCTGCTCGATGCTGCCCTCGTGGACACCACGCTCCTTCATCACCCCCATCAACAGGCCCAGATAGACAGGCAGCACCGGAATAAACACGCTCGCCTTGGTCACCAGCGCCTTGCAAACCGACACCCAGGCATGACCGCCAATCCCGGCAAGTTGCAGGTTGATGGTCTCGGCGGTGGCGTGCAGGTGCTCCTTGGCATAGCCGATGGTGCCGTCTCTATAGAGGGGGTAGGTGGACTCGGGGCCGATATAGGAGTAGGCAACGGTCCGGGCGCCGGGGGCCAGGCAATCCGCCTGCTGCAATGCCTGCATCCAGCGCTGCCAGTCCTCGCCCCCCATCACGGTGACGGTGTCGCGGATCTCCTCCGGGGTGGCTGGCACCAGCGACTGCTGCACCAGCGCATCGTGCTCCAGATCCAGCCCCCAGCCTTGCAGCGGCTGGCCTGTGGTCTTGAGCACCGAGCGTACCTGTGTGCCATCCGGCATCACCCTGACTCCGCTCGCCAGCGAATAGACCACCAGATCCACCTGCCCGAGTCGCTGGCGGATGACGTCGATGGCCTGCTGGCGCATGGTGTCGGAGAAGGCATCCCCGATCAGGTTGACGGCGATGCGACCGGCTTGCTCCGCCGCCTGACGAAACCAGATGTTGTTGTACCAGCCAGCACTGCCGAGCCCCTTGTCGGAGGGACCCCGCTCGAACGAGACGCCCAGGGTATCGGCCCCGGCGCCGAAGGTGAGCGCGATCCGGGACGCCAGCCCGAAACCGGACGATGCCCCCAGCACCAGCACCCGTTTCGGCCCGTTGAACGGCCCCGCCGCCCGCACCTGTTCGATCTGTTGCAGCACGGCGGCGCGACAACCCATGGGGTGGCAATTGCGGGCAACACAACCCTGGATCTGGGGATGAATGATCATGAAGGACTCTCCGGTGCATCGGTGGGACATGAGAAACGGCCATGACAGCGTCACCCGGTTGCAGGTGAGGAGCCCTGGCCGTTTTGCCAAGGGAACTGGCTACAGCATAACCAAGGGGGGCGGGATTACCTTGATGTCGGACGGGATATGGACTGGAAGAGGGCAGAAAAACAAAAGGGAGCGCGAGGCTCCCCAAAGCGGTATTCAGATGCTTTTTGTTGTTTTGTGTTCATTGCGAAGCACGGGCATATCCTATTCCCCCACCTTCCCGAGGGCAATAGCACGCCTGTGACCGGCGTCAAACTCCTGTTCAAAATATGCACTCCCCGGCCACCTGCACCTCTACGCCTTCCGGTTCGAGGTCAGGCAAATCCTGAAACTGTGGCGACGATGCCGTTTTAGTTTCAGCAGACATTGGTATAGTGGACCCAGGATCAGTGAGGAGAACTCCCATGAATGGAACCTATTACAAACACGTACTGGCCGCGATCGACCTGTCGGAAGACAACCGCAAGGTGATCGAGAAGGCGGTCGACCGGGCCCGCTCCAACGGCGCCAAGCTGTCGGTGATCCATGTGGATGTGGACCTCAAGGATCTCTACACCGAGATGATCGACATCGACATCGACAACGTGCAGGACCAGGTGATCGCCGAAGCGAAGGAGAAGCTGGAAGCCTTCCTCGCCTTGGTGGACTACCCCATCGAGAAGAAATTGGTGATCTGCGGCGATCTGAGCGAGCGGGTCAACCAGGCGGTCAAGGACTACCAGATCGACCTGCTGGTGTGCGGCCATCGCCAGAGCTTCTGGAGCCTGCTCACCTCGAGCGCACGCCAGCTGATGAATACCGTGCCCTGCGACATGCTGGTCGTGCCCTTGCAGAAGTGATCGAACAGGCGTAGTGTGATTTGCCATGAATATGACCTCATTCAATCACAACTACTGGTGGTGCCGCTTCTAAACAGGCGGCACTGCTTTTCTATGTAAAATTTCCCAAAGAAAACACCGTGACCGCCGAGAGGCGGTCATTGTTTTCATCCCTTTGTCGCCTCCCGGCTCACCCAACTGGAGAGAGTGACATGCACAACCCCGTGATCCTGACCGGCGACCGCCCTACCGGCAAACTGCACATCGGCCACTACGTCGGCTCCCTGCGCCAGCGCGTGGCCGCCCAGCACCATTACCGCCAGTTCGTCATGATCGCCGATCTGCAGGCGCTGACCGACAACGGCCACAACCCGGCCAAGGTGACCGACCACGTGCTGGAGGTGATGGCCGACTACCTGGCCGCCGGCCTCGACCCGGCCAAGACCACCTTCTGTCTCCAGAGCGCCCTGCCCGCCCTCGCCGAACTCACGACCTACTACCTCAACCTGGTCAGCGTCGCCCGGCTGGAGCGCAACCCCACCGTCAAGGCCGAAATCCAGCAGAAAGGGTTCGAGCGCAGCCTGCCCGCCGGCTTCCTCGTCTATCCGGTCAGCCAGGCCGCCGACATCACCGCCTTTCGTGCCACTCACGTGCCGGTGGGCGAGGATCAGCTGCCCATGCTGGAGCAGACCAACGAGATAGTGCGCCGCTTCAACACCCTGGTGGGCAAAGAGGTGCTGACCGAGTGCCAGCCCATCCTGAGCGACACCGGCCGCCTGCCCGGCATCGACGGCAAGGCCAAGATGTCAAAGTCCCTTGGCAACACCATCGAACTCGGCATGTCGAGCGGCGAGATCAAGCAGGCGGTGTTCGCCATGTATACCGACCCCAATCACCTCAAGGTGAGCGATCCGGGTCAGGTGGAGGGCAATACGGTGTTCGCCTATCTGGATGCCTTCCACCCCGACAAGGCCCTGGTGGCCGAGATGAAGGCCCACTACCAGCGCGGCGGACTGGGGGACATGCGCTGCAAGCAGGTACTGAACGACTGCCTGCAGACCCTGCTTGCCCCGATGCGGGAGCGGCGCGAGGCAGCCATCGCCGACAAGCGCCAGCTGCTGCGCCTGTTGCAGCAGGGTACCGAGCAGGCCCGGGCCCTCACCGACGAGGTGCTGGCCGAGGTGAAGGGGGCGATGGGGCTGGACTACTTCTCCGGATTGGCGTGATCTGCCCCCTGCGGCGCGGGATGGCCGAGCGCATCCGCGCCGTAGCGCTCCCTCGCCAGCCGGTGCAACAACCCCTTGAACCAGCCGATCGCCTCGTCATGGGCACTGAGCGGGTGGCCCGCCATCAGGTAGACGATGGGGATGGCGGGTTCCAGCTGGTGCAGGCGCAACGGATAGTGGCGACAGAAGTGGCGCCCGATCATCTCGGGCACCACCACCAGGTAGCGGCCGGTCGCCATCAGCGGCGGTACCGCCATAAAGCTCGGCAGCCTGACCCCCAGCTCCCGCTCCACCCCGAAACGGGCCAGCCAGAGATCCACCATGGCCTGGCTGTGGCCCCAGCTGGAGGTGTGGATATGGGGGCGGCTGACCAGTTCTCCCGGCCCCAGCATGTCGGGCAGAGCGCTGCCGAGGGGCGACAAACAGACCAGCGGATTGCTGAACCACTCCTCGCGCCACAACCGGGGCGAGAGGTGGTTGGCACCGGCAAACCCGATCACCAGATCCAGTTCCCCCTTCTCCAGCTCCCGCTCGTAGTCGCTGTCCGCCAGCTCGCACACTTCCAGTCGGCAGTGGGGAGCCTGCTGCACCATCCACTCCACCAGCACCGGCACCAGGCCGTGCTCCACCGAGCCCGGGGTGGCGATGCGAAAGATCCGCCGGGCACTTGCCGGGTCGAATCCCTTGGCCTGACGCAGCCCCTGCTCCAACATGGCCAGCGCCTGGCGCACCGGGCTCGCCAACGCCTTGGCCCGTTCGGTCGGCATCATCTCGCGCCGACTCATCACGAACAGCGGGTCATCCAGCGCCTGGCGCAAGCGCCCCAGCGCATGGCTGACGGTGGACTGGGAGAGGTGCAGCCGTTCGGCGGCACGGGTGACGTTGCGCTCCTGCATCAGCATGTCGAACACGGTGAGCAGGTTGAGGTCGAGGCGGGAGAGGGGCAGTTCCATCGATATTGGCCATAGTTGAATGACGACAATTCATTTTTGGCATAGTAGCAGATTGCATAGAATGCGCAGGCGAATTACATCGGAGATTCAAATGCGTAGCTATCTGTTGTTGCTGGCGATCGGCCTGTTGTGGGGCTCCCAGTTCATTTTCATGCACCAGGCCGTGGCTGAACTGCCCCCCATCATGGTGGCCGCCGGACGCGCCCTGTGCGGCAGCCTGACCCTGGGTCTGCTCTGCCTGTTCATGCGCCTCAAGAGTGAACACACGCCCTGGCGAACCTATATGCTGATCGCCCTGCTCGACGCCACCATCCCCTTCATCATGGTGGCCTGGGGACAACAGTATGTGGACAGCGCCATCGCGGCCGTGGTCATGGGTTGTATCCCCTTTGTGACCATTCTGGCGGCTCCCTTGTTTATTTCTGGTGAAAGAATCACCAAGGGCGGCCTCGTCTCCGTGATCATCGGCTTCATCGGCGTGCTGGTACTGTTCTGGCCCAAGCTGACCAGCGGCATGAATGCCGGCCTGCTCGGTGCCATGGCCATCCTGTTCGGTGCCAGCTGCTTCGCCATCGGCCTGCTGATGATCAAGCGCTTCGCCAAGGACCATCCTGTGGTCGTGGCCCGCAACATCCTGATCTCCTCGGCCATCCAGCTGCTGCTGGCCGCGCCCTTCGTGGCCGACCTGAGCACCCTCACCCTGCCGAGCCAGCAGGCCATGGGCGCCGTCGCCATGCTGGGGATCTTCTGTACCGGCCTGGTCTACTTCCTCTACATGGCGCTGATCCAGAAGGCGGGCCCGACCTTCGCCTCCTTCAGCAACTACCTGGTGCCGCTGTTCGGCGTCATGCTGGGAGCCCTGTTCCTCGGCGAGCAGATCCAGTCCACCACGGGCGTGGCGCTGGCCCTGATCCTGGGTTCGGTCGCCCTCAACCAGTGGGCACAGCAGCGCCGCCAACAGCGGGAGGCTGCCCTATGTCAGGCATCCTGACCACCCTCTGCGGCGGTCTGGTACTGATAGCCGGCTGGCAGTATCGCCACCGGTTGGCCGGGGTGCTGGGTCTGCTGATGGTGCTGCTGCCCTGGTTCTTCGACAGCAAGCTGCAAGCCATGCTGAACTATGCACTGAATGCCTGAAGACCCTCTCTGCGTGTGTGACGAGAGTGTATCTCTCCTGTTTTTGGGACCGTTTTAACAAAACCTCCGATTTGTCCCCTCTACCGGCGCCCTGCGCCGGTTTTTTTATCTCTGCGCCTCTGGTCCGTAGCGATAACTCAATCGCTCGTTCTTGCGCGGCCCCGTTATCTGCCAGGCGAGCAGGAAGCCCCCGCCGGTTTCGGTCAGCTCGGCGCTGTAGTGATCCTGCCCGCACAGGTGAGGCTCGGCCGTGACCCAGTGCCCGTCCCCCCTGGGCAACAGCTCGAACAGCATCACCGGCTGCTCGTAGCGCAGGTGGGAGAGCATGATCCCCCGTGCGGTGCGCTGCCACCAGAAGCGGTTGTGCATGGTCAGCTCCCGGCCATGGGGCGTGATGTAGCGACCCGTCTCGGCATACAGCCACCCCCCATGGTGATCGGTCACCACCACGGCACCCTCCCCGCGACCGCACCAGTCGGTGGCGGATCCGACCCCGTTGCTCGCCTCGAAGGCAAATGCTCCGATCTGTGACAACCCTTCCCATAAACGCTGGATCGCGCCTTCCAACTCGGCCATCATAGCGCCCTCCAAATTGACAACTGACGACAATTCAATCACATGAACTACTTGATAGGGGTTACCCTGCTCTGGTCCTTCTCCTTCAGCCTGATCGGGGTCTACCTTGCCGGTCAGGTGGATGCCTACTTCTCGGTACTGACCCGCATCGTGCTCGCCAGCCTGGTGTTCCTGCCCTTCCTGCGCCGCCGCTGGCTGCGGCCCGACCTGGTGGCCAAGCTGATGGCCCTCGGTGCCATCCAGCTCGGCATCATGTATCTCTTCTACTACCACTCCTTCCTGCTCTTGACGGTACCGGAAGTGCTGGTATTCACCATCTTCACCCCCATCTATGTCACCCTGATCCACGACCTGCTGGAAGGGCGCTTCAAGCCTGTCTATCTGTGGGGGGCCCTGCTGGCGGTGCTGGGGGCGGCCGTCATCCGTTTCGACGGCCTGACCGAAAGCTATGTACTGGGATTCCTGGTGGTGCAGGGCGCCAACGTCTGCTTCGCCCTGGGCCAGGTAGGCTACAAGGTGCTGCTGGCCCGGGAGGCTGAGCAGCCGCCCCAGCTGGCGGTGTTCGGCTGCTTCTATCTGGGCGCCCTGGTGATCGCCCTGCCCGCCTGGTGGCTGCTGGGCAAACCTCAATATCCCACCAGCCCCCTGCAATGGGGCATCCTCTTCTGGCTGGGGGTCGGGGCATCCGGGCTCGGCTACTTCCTGTGGAACAAGGGGGCGACCCTGGTCAGCAGCGGCGTGCTGGCCATCATGAACAACGCCTTGATCCCCGCGGGTCTGCTGGTCAATCTGGTGCTCTGGGGAAAGGATACCGACCTGCTCAGGCTCGGTCTGGGCGCCCTGCTGATGCTGGCTTCTCTCTGGGTCTGCCAGCGTCAGCAGGTCAGTGAGCGCTGACTGAAAACCATTGACGCTGATGGGTCCATCGGCGTCAATGGGTTCGCGGACAGTGACTGGCCGTCAGCCGACCACGGCGTTGTGTTCCCGCTTCGCCTGACCGTGGCAGGAGGCCAACCGGGCCAGCAGGTGATCGAGCTGCTCGGCACTCTGGCTCTGCACCAGGCCGATGCTCACGGTCACCGGACGCTGGGGCAGCAGGCTGGCGTCGGCGATCTCGAGCCGCAGCCGCTCGGCAATCTCCAGGCCGCTCAACCGATCGGTCTGGGAGAGCATCAGAATGAAGCCGTCTTCGTCCCAACGGGCGAAGGGATCTTCCCGACGCAGCTCGCGGCGCACGATGCGGGCCAGCTTGGCCAGCATGGCGTCGCAGGCCGCCTCCCCGAACAACTGCAGGATCTTGCTGCGGTGATCCACGCTGAACTGCAGCAGACAGAAACTGCCGCTCTCGCTGGCCAGCCGTTCATCCAGCAACAGCTCGAAGTGGCTGCGGCTCTCGAGGCCGGTGAGGGGATCCGTGTCGTGGCGATCCTCCAGGGGCGCCATGGCGGCATCCAGATGGCGAACCACCCCCAGCAGTTGACCCCCTTCGTCGCGACGGACCCGCTCCTCCAGCCGGATGTAATGGCCCTGATGGTGCAGGATGCGGTACTCGAGTCGAAGCCCGTTGCTGCGCCCTTGCTGACAGGCCTCCAGGGCCTCTGCCAGACGGGGAGCATCATCCGGATGTACCCGATCCAGCCAGCCGAGATCCCCCAGCTCGCCCCCCTCCAGACCCAGCAGTTGCAGACAGGAAGGGTCCCGCCTCAGACCCAGCCCGGCCGACCAGGTCCAGATCCCGGCCTCCAACATCGCCATGGCCTGTGCCATCAGCGTCACCTCAAGGGGAGTGGTGACCTCAACCCCGGGAGTCTCATACCTTTCCATCACGCGCCTCGAAACCGGATCTGAATATCTGTCCAAGCAATCACACTCAATAAGTAACATTGGTGCTGGCGCCGAGCAACCGCGCCAGCATCGCTGGCCTCGCACCTCTCGCCTCTGGTGGTCCGCCATCAGGGCTTGCCAGCCTCCAGATACGAAGTGAAGCTCGACGTCACGCCACCTTGCCCTGATAGCCTGCCATCAGCGCCTGCCAGTTCTCCGGCACGAAGTGGAAGCTGGTGTGCAATTGCGACTCCTTGTTGAAGGAGCGCAGCAACCGCTCCAGGTTGGCCTGCTGCCAGTTGCCGGGGGAGCGGATGGCTCCTTTGTCGAAGTCGATCACCCACACCTTGCCCTCCTTGTCGAGCAGCAGGTTGTGGCTGTTGAGATCCGCATGATAGACCCCTGCATCGTGCAACTGGCGCACCGTTTTGCCTATCTTGTGCCACACCTCACCGGCGATCGGCCCCTGCTTGAGCAGGGCCACCAGATCCTTGGCGCCGCGAATGCGTTCGATCAGGATGTCGGCCCGATAGAAGGGCCCCTGCTTGACCATGCGGGCCGCAAAGGGGCGCGGCACCGGCAGCCCCTGTTCACTCAGGGTCGCCAGCAGACGATATTCAGCCATGGCCCGGCTGCTCTCCACCCCTTCAAACCAGAACCGGTCACGCACCAGCTTGCCCACCATGCCGCCACGGTAGTAGTGACGCAGCACCAAGTGGCGGGATTCATCCTTCACGAACCAGGTCACCCCGCGGCCGATGGAAGAACCCACCACCTGGCGATGGGTCTGCCACCAGACAGGATCGAACAAGGCAGGGGAAGGATCGCGGAAGACTCCGTCGGCATACCAGCAGACCTGGTTGTGGGTGGTGTGTGTCAGCATGATGAGAATTCCGGTCGATAGTGGGTGCAGGGCATCCATTCAGAAAGCCGTGCCGGTCGGGCAACCGGCGCAATTTTACAATCCACAGGGGAGTTTGCATAATGCCATCCATCCATTTTGCCATCGTTGCGCCACATCATGCCGCTGTTCCAAACGCCGCCCTCCTCCATCTGCATCCTGCGGCTCTCCGCCATCGGAGATTGCTGCCACGCGCTGGCGCTGGTACGCGTCATCCAGCGGGAGTGGCCCCAGACCCACATCACCTGGATCACCGGCAAGATTGAGGCGACCCTGTTCGCCGATCTGCCGGGGGTCGAGGTCATTCCCTTCGACAAGAGCAAGGGGTGGCGCGGCTATCGCGATCTCTGGCAGACCCTCAAGGGGCGCAGGTTCGATGCCCTGCTCCACCTGCAGGCCGCCATGCGCGCCAGCATCGCCACCCTCGGCATCAAGGCCAAGGTCAAACTCGGGTTTGATCGGGAGCGCGCCAGCGACGGTCAGTGGCTGTTCACCAACCATCGGGTCCCCTCACCCACCTCCCCCCACGTGCTGGACGGCTTTCTCGCCTTCGCCAAAGAGCTCGGGATAAAGGATCTGACCCCGGACTGGCAACTGCCCATCAGCGCCGAGCACCAGGCCTGGGCGAAGGAGATAATTGGCGGCAAGCCGACCCTGCTCATCTGCGCCGCTGCCAGCAAGGCATTCAAGAATTGGACTGCCGCCGGCTACGCCGCGCTGGCGGATCACGCCGTAGACAAGGGCTTTCAGGTCTATCTGTGCGGCGGACCGGCCAGGCTGGAGCGGGATCTCGCCGCCGAGATCCAGCGCCTCAGCCAGAGCAAGCCGGCAGATTTGGTGGGGCAGACCAGCCTCAAGCAATTGCTGGCGCTGATTGGCGAGGCGAGCCTGGTGCTGGCCCCGGATACCGGCCCTGCCCACATGGCCACCCTGGTGGGAACACCCGTGATCGGCCTCTACGCCCACCACAACCCGGAGCGTACCGGCCCCTATCTGTGCCGGGATTATCTGGTCAGCGTCTATCAGGAACTGATTGAGCAGGAGACCGGCAAGCCGCTGGCCGAGCTCGGCTGGCGCACCCGCCTCAAGGATCCGGACGCCATGGCCAAGATAAGCCGCGAGCGGGTCATCGCCGCCTTCGACCGCCTCTGTACCGACAAGCATCTTCTACCGACCCAGGGCAACTCGGAAATTCCGAGCCCTGGCGCAGGGATAATCTGATGGCCCGGCCCCGGCTCCGTGGGCAGAATGGCCCTCTATGCGGGTAACGCCCGCACAGCAAGCTACGGATATTTTGATCGGCTGGAATATGATTCCGGCCGTTTTTTTATCCGCCCCCATCTGCTAACATTCGCCGCCTTTACATCCTCCTGACTCTGATTCCTCCGCGCATTGCGAGCAACCGTCTCCCTTATCGGGCACAAGACGGCGGCCTCTGCTACAACCAAAGCGCGGATCATCGCTTAAAGGTACAGACATGGCGCAACAAGGCACTCTCTACATCATCTCTTCCCCGAGCGGGGCCGGTAAGTCCAGTCTGCTCAATGCCTTGCTGACCCAGCACAACGCCGCCGGCAAGATGCAGCTGTCGGTCTCCCATACCACCCGCGCCACCCGTCCCGGTGAAGAGCACGGGGTGCACTACCACTTCGTCAAGGTGGAAGAGTTCAAGGCGCTGATCGAGCGCGGTGACTTTCTCGAGTGGGCAGAAGTCTTCGGCAACTACTACGGCACTTCCCGCGCCGCCATCGAGGCCTGCCTGGCGCAGGGCATCGACGTCTTCCTCGACATCGACTGGCAGGGCGCCCGCCAGATCCGCGAACAGATGCCGACCAAGTCCATCTTCATCCTGCCTCCCAGCCGCGAGGAGCTGGAGCGCCGCCTGATCGGCCGCGGCCAGGACAGCGCCGAGGTGATCAAGGGCCGGATGGAGAAAGCCATTGCCGAAATGGTGCACTATGACGAGTATGACTATGTCATCATCAATGAAGACTTTGAGCTGGCACTGTTCCAGCTCAGGGCCGTCATCGAGTGCCAGCGCCTGGAAATGCGTCAGCAACAGCAGGCCCAGCAAAACTTGCTGAAACAGCTACTGGCAGAGTAAGCCAAAAACAAGTAAACTTTTGCGTCATTTTTAAACACCGCTTTTTCAATCACAGAAAGCCCAAACACTGGAGTCCCGCATGGCCCGCGTTACTGTAGAAGATGCTGTAAAACAGGTAGGTAACCGTTTTGACCTGGTGCTGGTCGCCGCGCGCCGCGCTCGTCAAATCGCGGTACAAGGCAAGGATCCCCTGGTCGACGAAGAGAACGACAAGCCGACCGTGATCGCCCTGCGCGAGATCGAACTGGGTCTGGTCAACAACCAGGTGATGGATACTCAGGACCGCTACGAGCAGCAAGAGCAGGAAGCCGCCGAGCTGGCTGCCGTTGCTGCCATCGCAGAAGGTCGCGGCTAAGTCAGTCGCCTCCCATAGTCGGCGCCCGCCCGGGTGCCGGCTGTTCTCCCCATTTACAACCGCTCGAAAACCTCGCAAACTCGAGGGCATACCCTCAATTTCACGGATTGCCGTTTAACCGCTGCGGGGACTGTCTTGTATTTATTTGAAAATCTTAAAGAAATAGCCAGTTCCTACCTGCCACCCGAGCAGGTTGAGAAGCTCAGGCAAGCCTATGTGGTAGCCCGTGATGCTCACCAGGGACAGATGCGTTCCAGTGGTGAACCCTACATCACTCATCCCGTTGCCGTGGCCCGCATCCTGGGCGACATGCGCCTCGATCATGAGACCCTGATGGCTGCCGTGCTGCACGACGTCATCGAAGATACCCCTGTCACCAAGGACGATCTTGCCGAGCAGTTTGGCAACGCCGTCGCCGAGCTGGTCTCCGGTGTCTCCAAGCTCGACAAGCTGAAGTTCCGCGATCGCAAGGAAGCCCAGGTCGAGAACTTCCGCAAGATGATGATGGCCATGACCCAGGACATCCGGGTCATCCTGATCAAGCTGGCCGACCGCACCCACAACATGCGCACCTTGGGATCTTTGCGGCCGGACAAGCGCCGCCGCATCGCACGGGAAACCCTCGAGATTTTCGCCCCCATCGCCAACCGCCTCGGTATTCACACCATGAAGAACGAGCTGGAAGAGCTCGGCTTCGAGGCGCTCTACCCCATGCGCTCCCGGGTACTGCGGGAATCGGTACGCCGCGCCCGTGGCAACCGGCGTGAGATCATCGACTCCATCCAGAGCGAGATTGAGGGGCGTCTGCGGGAAGCCGGCATCGATGCCCAGGTGAGCGGACGCGAGAAGAACCTGTTCTCCATCTACAACAAGATGGAGAAGAAAGAACTGCAATTCCACGAAGTGATGGATATCTATGCTTTCAGAGTGAGAGTGAAAGACATAGACACCTGCTACCGGGTGCTTGGGCAGATGCACAGCCTCTACAAGCCGCGCCCCGGTCGCTTCAAGGATTACATCGCCATCCCCAAGACCAACGGCTACCAGTCCCTGCACACCTCCCTGGTGGGGCCCCACGGGGTACCGGTGGAGGTGCAGATCCGCACCGAGTTCATGGACCAGATGGCCGACAAGGGCGTCGCCGCCCACTGGGCCTACAAGCAGGATGGGGACAGCTCGGGCACCACGGCCCAGATCCGCGCCCAGCGCTGGATGCAGAGCCTGCTGGAGCTGCAACAGAGCGCCGGCAGCTCCTTCGAGTTCATCGAGGGGGTCAAGACCGACCTCTTCCCCGACGAGATCTACGTCTTCACACCGGAGGGCCGCATCATGGAGCTGCCCGCCGGCGCCACCCCGGTGGACTTCGCCTACACGGTGCACACCGACATCGGTCACGCCTGCGTCGGTTCCCGGGTCGACCGCCACCCCTATCCGCTGAGCAGCCCGCTGCACTCCGGTCAGACGGTGGAGATCATCACGGCCCCCGGCGCCCGCCCGAACGCGGCCTGGCTCAACTTCGTGGTGACCACCAAGGCACGCTCCAAGATACGTCAGTTCCTCAAGAACCTGCGCACCGAAGAGTCCGTGGTGCTGGGCCGCCGCCTGCTCAACCATGCCCTCGGCGCCAAGAACATCGAAGACATCCCGGAAGCCCGCGTCAAGCAGGTGCTGGCCGATACCAAACACGAGAACCTGCAGGGGCTGCTGGCCGACGTGGGCCTTGGCAACGCCATGAGCGTCATGGTGGCCCGCCGCATGCTCGGGGATGAGCTGCCGCCGGAAGAGCAACCCAAATCCACCAGCAAAAAGATGCCGATCAAGGGCGCCGACGGCATGCTGGTCACCTTCGCCAACTGCTGCCGCCCCATCCCGGGGGACGCCATCATCGCCCACATCAGCCCGGGCAAAGGACTGGTGATCCACCAAGAGTCCTGCCGCAACATCAAGGGCTACAGCCGCGAACCGGACAAATACCTGCCGGTGCAGTGGGAGGTGGACAAGGAGCAGGAGCAGGAATTCCGCACCGGCATCAGCATCGAGATCGTCAACCACCAGGGCGCCCTGGCGGAGCTGGCCAACGTGATTGCCGCCACCGGCGCCAACATCCACGCCATCAGCACCGAGGAGAAGGATGGCCGGGTCTATGTGGTCACCCTGCTCATCACCACCAAGAGCCGGATCCACCTCGCCAACATCATGCGCAAGATCCGGGTCATGCCCAACGTGCTCAGGGTGAGCCGACAGAAAAACTGAACACAGGCGGCGCAAGCCGCCTGCTGCTTTTCAAGAGATACCCAGGGCCCCATGCCGCAGGCCACCAGCCTTGTTGCATACACCGGCCTCACGACATAGAAACCGACATGACTCCTGAACGCTTCAAACGCATTTCCGACATGCTGGCCCAGCGCCAGCTCGACCTGACCGTCTGCATGGAAGAGGTTCATAAACCTCACAACCTGGCCGCCATCGTGCGCACCGCCGATGCCATCGGCATCCACCGGGTGCACGCGGTCTGGCCCAAGAGCTGGATCCACAAGCGCAAGGGCACCGCCCGCGGCAGCCAGAACTGGGTGGACGTGAAGCTGCACCCGGACATCGGCAGTGCCGTGACCGAACTCAAGGCTTCCGGCATGCAGATCCTGGCGACCCACCTCTCCGACAGCTCCGTGGACTTTCGCGCCATCGACTACACCAGACCCACCGCCATCCTGGTGGGCCAGGAGAAGCACGGCATCGGCGAAGAGGCGCTGGCCCTGGCCGATCACCATATCGTCATCCCCATGGTGGGCATGGTGCAGTCCCTCAACGTCTCGGTGGCCGCCGCCGCCATCCTCTACGAGGCCCAGCGCCAGCGCGAACTGGCCGGCTGTTATCAGCGCGGCTGCCCACTCACACCCGAAGAACAGAACACCATCTTGTTCGAGGGGGGCTATCCCGTCTATGCCCAGCTCTGCAAGGAGAAAGAGATGCCCTACCCCCAGCTCGGTCCGGCCGGCGAGATCATGGCGGACGAACGCTGGTGGCAGCAGATGCAGCTGACGCGCAAAGGATGGGCCGCACAACAGGAAGAAGATGAATGGCAGGATCAGTGATGGAAAATCCGTTCGGCAGCTGGCTGGAATCCCAGGTCATACGGGATCATCTGACCAACCCCAATATCGAGGCCGGGGAGTACAGCTATTACTCCGGTTACTACCACGGTAAGCCGTTCGAGGATCATTGCGTGCGCTACCTGCTCGGCGATGGCTCGACGCGGGAGTCCTGGGACAGTGGCCAGTGGGGTAAGGAAGTTGACCGTCTGATCATCGGCAAGTTCTGCTCCATCGCCTCCGGCGCCACCTTCATGCTGGCGGGCAACCAGGGTCACCGGATGGACTGGGTTTCCACATTCCCCTTCGATGCTGCCCGCTTCGGTGACGGCGTGCAGGACGGTTTTCTGCGCAAGGGAGACACCCGGATCGGCAACGATGTCTGGATCGGCTCGGAAGCCATGATCATGCCCGGCATCACCATCGGCGATGGCGCCGTCATTGCCACCCGGGCCGTGGTCACCCGGGATGTGGCCCCCTACACCATAGTGGGCGGCAACCCGGTCAGGCCGATCCGCCCCCGCTTTGACGAGGAGCAGGTCGCCATGCTGCAAGCCATGCAGTGGTGGGACTGGCCGCTGCCCCGCCTGCAAGCCGCCATGCCCCTGCTCTGCTCGAACGATATCACTGCGCTCTACCACCACTGGCGCGAGGAGCTTGCCCGATGAAACCTGCCTCCCTTTCCCTGCTGGCCCTGACCCTGTTTTCTGCCGGAGCCCTTGCCGTGAGCAATCCTTACCAGCTGACCACTGAAGCCGACGTCCCCGCCCTCTATCAGCAGGCCCTGCCCGACTTCTGGCGCCAGCATGCCGTCGAGGGGGAGTTCAAGGGCAAGGACGGGGTCACCCTCCGCTATGCCGCCCTGCGCCAGCCCAAGATCGATCGCGCCATCCTCATCGTCAACGGCCGGGTCGAGAGCTACCTCAAGTATCAGGAGCTGGCCTGGGATCTCTGGCGCCAGGGTTACAGCCTCTACCTCATCGATCATCGCGGCCAGGGAATGTCAGACCGCATGCTGGCCGACAAAGAGAAGGGGTATGTCGACCAGTTCGACGACTATGTCGCCGATCTCAAACAGTTTCATGACGAAGTGATCGCCCAGGACCAACCCGCCAAGCTGTTCCTGCTGGCCCACTCCATGGGGGGGGCCATCTCGGCCCGCTATCTGGAACGCTGGCCGAACGACATCCAGGCGGCGGTGCTCTCCTCCCCCATGATGGGCATCAACCTCGGCGGCCTGCCCAAGTGGCTGGCCAAGGGGTTGGCGGCCACCATCGGCACGGTCGGTGGCTGGGTGGGCGAGCCCCCCTACGGCCCGGGTCAGGGACCCTATGAGGATCACGGCTTTGCCGACAACGAGCTGACCCACAGCACGGCGCGTTATCAGGCCTTCCGCCAGATCTACGAGCAGCATCCCCAGGTCAGGCTGGGGGGCGCCACCGCCCACTGGATCCATCAGGCCATCACAGGATCGGACGCGGCCGTAGCCGACGCCGGCGCCATCAAGACGCCGCTGCTGCTGCTGCAGGCCGGCGAGGACAGCGTGGTGGACAACGCCGCCCAGGAGGCCTTCTGCGCCAAGGCCCAATGTGAAGGGGGCAAGCCGCTGCGCATCGACGGGGCCTGGCACGAGCTCTTCATCGAGGCGGATCCCCAGCGTCAGGTCGCGCTCAATGCAACCCTGGCCTTCTTTGCGCGCTACTGACGCGACCAGAAGGGGCTGGTTATTTTTTGGATCCCTAAATAAATGGGGTGACGGCAGACGCTGGGGTACACTCCCCCGGCGTTCAATTGAAGTCGAGGTAATGATGTTCAAGGTAGTTGTGTCCGATCTCGATGGTACCCTGCTCAACGGGCAGCACCAGATCTCCTCCCGCACCCGGGATACCCTGCACCGTCTGGTCGATCAGGGCGTCAAATTCGTGGTCGCCACCGGCCGTCACCATGTGGATGTGCGCAGCATCCGCGATGCACTGGGGCTGGATATCTACCTCATTACCTCCAACGGCGCCGTGGTACACGACAAGCAGGATCAGCTGGTCTACAACCAGGCGCTGCCGAGCACGGTGGCGGCCGAGCTGATCGCCATGGAACGCGACCCGTCCATCCACATCAACGTCTACTACGGCGACGAGTGGCTGGTGGAAGAAGAGCTGCCCTGGTTGCTGCAGTTCCATCACGACTCCGGCTTCAGCTACCGCCTGGCGGATCTGGCCAACCACCCGAAGGACAGGGTCAACAAAGTGTTCTACATCGGCGACCACGACAAGCTGCTGAAGATAGAGGCGCACCTCAACCAGAAATATGGTGATCGGATCAACGTCACCTTCTCCCTGCCTGACTGCCTCGAGGTGATGCACGCCGGCGTGCACAAGGGCAATGCCGTGCGCGCCGTGCTGGAGCAGCACGGGCTGGAGATGTCCCAGGCCGTGGCCTTTGGCGATGGCATGAACGACTTCGAGATGCTGAGCATGGTGGGCCGTGGCGTGGTCATGGGCAACGCCCACGATCGCCTCAAACAGGCCCTGCCAGAGCACGAACAGACCCTCACTTCCGATGAAGATGGCGTTGCTGTCTATCTGGAGAAACTGTTCGCCCCCCAGACCCGCAGATAAGGCATCCCCATCGCGGATCGAAAAAGGGTGGCCCATGTGGCCACCCTTTTTGTTTCTCGCTCTCTTGTCACCACGCCAGAGCTGGGCGCACCAGACGGTTCAACAGCGTGCCGGATGGCGTCTACTCAAAGCTCTGGTTGGCGCCGCCATAGCATTCGGCGAGGCGCAGGGGGACGGCCGGCTTGTGACGGCGACCCGCCACATCCAGGCACAGTGACACCTGCCGATTGAACAGACGATCCCCCTGCCACAGCCATTGATGGCTCTCCTCCCGGCACGCCTCCATCCCCAGACCATCCTCCCCTTTGGCGACCAGGCAATCCCCGGCCAGTTGCAGGGCACCGACATCCCAGCTGAATGACTGGTTCGATTGCTGATCGCAGGGCTGAGTCAGCAGACGGCCCTGCTCGCTCAGGGTCACGCAGAAGCCACCACTGGTCACCAAGGTGGCCTCGAGTTCGGCCTTTGGCTTGGGGGCGGCGCCCATCAGAAGATCTTCCGGTTTTGGCTGCAGGGCGCAGCCACCCAGCAGCAGTGCGGCCATGGCCAGCACGGAGAGTTGAAGAGAAGTGATATGGTGATGCATAGGCCTTGTATCTGGTCCGTGCCCGAGCGTCCCCTGTCTCGCGGCTCCGGGCCCAGCATACCGAACTCGTGGCGAACAGGCGCCTGAAGAAGTGTAAAAAGACGTGACAGGAAAAAGCGGAAGAGAAATGCCAAAAAGCAAAAACCCCGCCTGAGCGGGGTTTTCAAATGTGGTCGGTGATAAAGGATTCGAACCTTTGACCCTCTGGTCCCAAACCAGATGCGCTACCGGGCTGCGCTAATCACCGAGGGGGTATTTCAAAAACACAAAGATGACCATCTGGTCATCCTCGTCATACAGCAAGTATGGTGCGAAGAGAGGGACTCGAACCCTCACACCCGGGGGGCACTAACACCTGAAGCTAGCGCGTCTACCAATTCCGCCACCTTCGCGTACCTGACAAGCTGTAAAATGGGGTGGCTGATGGGGCTCGAACCCACGACAACCGGAATCACAATCCGGGACTCTACCAACTGAGCTACAGCCACCACAGCTGTTTTCGTTCTTCAACACGCCCGTTTAACCGGCGCACTTTTGATGGTGCGCCCGACAGGATTCGAACCTGTGACCTCTGCCTCCGGAGGGCAGCGCTCTATCCAGCTGAGCTACGGGCGCTACGCTGTCGAACGGGGCGCATTATTGATGATGATGCCGACCTTGTCTACTCTTTTTTTGACACAAAGAATCAAGTGCCTGTTTTTCAATCACTTCCGACCCTTTTCAACTATTTTTGTTTTGTTCAGGCTGGATCCAGCAATTCCCCACTACTTTTTGAATCCCTCACCCCATAGGGTCAAAGATGATGGGCAATGCTTGACTTGCCTTTGCGCCCACCTAGAATGAATGAACGTTCATTCAGTCGTTGACCTCTGATAACCATGGATAAGAAAGAACGCATTTTCGAAGCAGCTCACGAGATCCTCGGCGAGCAGGGCTTCTACGGCCTTTCCATTGCCGTGGTCGCCAAGAAAGCCAAGGTGGCGGCAGGTACCATCTATCGCTATTTCAGCGACAAGGATGACCTGATCCGCCAGCTCTATCAGCACACTATCCTCAAGTTTCATCCCCTGGTCATGGAAGGTGTGCAGATAGAAGAGGTGTCCTATGAGCAGTATCGACGCCTCTGGCTCAACATCGATGCCATCTTCACCAGCTACCCCAATGCACTCAAGTGCAAATTGCAGTACGAAAGTTCTCCATTGGGGGCTGAATTGGAGCGGGATCCGGTCATAATGGCGACGTGGGCGCCACTTGAGCGCTTCTTTGAGCAAGGACGCCAACAGGGACTCTTCATCGATCTCCCCATTCTGGTGTTGCAAGCATTGAGTCTGGATTGCGTGGCCAACCTGGCACAGCAGCGCCGGGTTCACGATTTCGAATTGACGCAGGAACAGCTGGAGACGGTCATCCGGGCCAGCTGGAATGCCATTTTAAACCCTAATGTTTCCATCACAGGAGCCTGTTCATGAAAAAGTGGATGGCCATCATGTTGCTGATAGCACTCGCCCTGTTTGGCAGTGTCATCGGCTTCAATATGTTCAAGCAGAAGAAGATTGCAGAGTTCATGGCCAATCGGCCCGAGCCCGAGTTCCCGGTCACCGCCATGGTCACCAAGGCGCAGGACTGGGTCCCCACCATTGAAGCCATCGGCTTCATCGAGCCGAACCAGGGGGTCACCCTCTCCAGCGAGCTATCAGGCACCATCGACAGCATCCGGTTCGAATCGGGGGCACATGTCAAAGCGGATCAACTGCTGCTGAGCCTGGACTCCAGTGTGGAAAAAGCCAATCTGAATTCTTCCCAGGCCAGGCTGCCGGCAGCCAGGGCCAAGTTCGAGCGCTACAAGAACCTCTATCAGAAGAACTCCATCTCCCGGGATCAGCTGGATGATGCCGAGGCAAGCTACCGCTCCCTGGAGGCGGACATCGACAGTCTGAAGGCCACCATCGCCCGTCGTGAGGTGCGAGCCCCCTTCAGCGGCGCCGTGGGCCTGCGCAACGTCTTCCTCGGCCAGTATCTGGAACCGGGTACCCAGATTGTGCGCCTCGAAGACACCAGCGTGATGCGCCTGCGCTTCACCGTGCCCCAGACCGACATCTCCAAAATCACCCTGGGACAGACCATCAAGATCAACGTGGATGCCTATCCCCAGACCCAGTTTGACGGCCAGATCACAGCCATCGAGCCCGCGGTCAACTATCAGAGCGGCCTGATCCAGGTGCAGGCAGACATTCCGAACAACGACGGCCAGCTCCGTTCCGGCATGTTCGCCCGCGCCAGCATCATACTGCCCACGGTGAAAGACCAGATCGTGATCCCGCAGTCCGCCATCTCCTTCACCCTCTATGGCGAGAACGTCTACGTCATTCACGAGGCTGACGGCGTGAAACGCGCCAAGCAGGTGGTGGTCAAGGCAGGTGAGCGTCGCGGCAACGATGTCCATGTGCTGTCCGGCATCAAGGCTGGCGATCAAATCGTGCTGTCGGGTCAGGTTCGCCTGAGCAACGATACCAAGGTGCACGTGGTCGAGAACGATGCCCTTGCCGTTCCGGCACAAACCCCGATGCTGTAAGCGCGGAGAGCTGCGATGCGATTTACTGACATATTCATAAAACGGCCTGTGCTGGCGATCTCGCTCAGCTTCCTGATAGCCCTGCTGGGCTTCCAGGCCATCTTCAAGATGCAGGTGCGTGAATACCCCGAGGTGATCAATACCGTCATCACGGTCAACACCAGCTACTATGGCGCCAGTGCGGATCTGATCCAGGGTTTCATCACCCAGCCCCTGGAGCAGGCGGTCGCCCAGGCCGACAACATCGACTTCATGACCTCCTCGAGCCAGCTGGGCAGTTCCACGGTGACGGCGTACATGAAGCTCAACACCGATCCGAACGCCGCACTGTCCGACATCCTGGCCAAGGTCAACTCGGTGCGTTCCCAGTTGCCCAAAGAGGCGGAAGACCCTTCGGTCACCTCCTCCACCGGCTCCACCACGGCGGTGCTCTACATGGGCTTCACCAGCCCGGAGCTCAATTCCAGCCAGATCACCGACTACCTGGAGCGGGTCATCAAGCCCCAGCTGTTTACCGTGGGCGGGGTCTCCAAGGTGGATCTGTATGGCGGGGTCGAATTCGCCCTGCGGGTGTGGCTGGATCCGGCCAAGATGGCCGCCTTTGACCTGACCTCAAGCGACGTGATGACGGTGCTCAACAGCAACAACTATCAGTCCGCGACCGGCCAGGCCACCGGCTATTTCACCCTGTTCAACGGCAACGCCGAGACCCAGGTCGGCAACATCGAAGAGCTCAAGCGTCTGGTGGTCGCCACCCGCGACAGCAAGGTGATCCGTCTCTCCGACATCGCCAAGGTCTCCCTGGAGAAGAGCCACGACATCTATCGCGCCAGCGCCAACGGCCGCGAGGCCGTGGTTCTGGCCATCAACGCAGCCCCGACAGCCAACCCCATCAACATCGCCCACGATGTGCTGGAGCTGCTGCCGAGCCTGAAGCGCAACATGCCGAGCACCATGCAGGTGAACGTCCTGTATGACTCCACCATCGCCATCAACGAATCCATCCACGAGGTCATCAAGACCATACTGGAGGCGGCCGCCATCGTACTGGTGGTGATCACCCTGTTCCTCGGTTCGTTCCGGGCGGTCATCATCCCCATCATCACCATTCCCCTGAGCCTCATCGGCGTGGTGATGATGATGGACATGTTCGGCTTCTCCATAAACCTCATGACCCTGCTGGCGATGGTGCTGGCCATCGGTCTGGTGGTGGATGACGCCATCGTGGTGCTGGAGAACGTCGATCGTCACATCAAGGAAGGGGAAGAGCCGTTCCGGGCCGCCATCATAGGTACCCGGGAGATCGCCGTGCCCGTCATCGCCATGACGGTCACCCTGGCGGCGGTGTATGCGCCCATCGCCCTGATGGGGGGCATCACCGGCTCCCTGTTCAAGGAGTTCGCGCTGACCCTGGCGGGCGCCGTGTTCGTCTCGGGCATCATCGCCCTGACCCTGTCGCCCATGATGTGCGCCAAGATGCTCAGGGCCAACGAGGAGCCCGGCAAGTTCGAGCGTACCGTGCACGATCTGCTGGACCGGATGACGGCCCGCTACGACGCCATGCTCCATGCCGTGATGCAAAAGCGCATCGTGGTCATCCTGTTTGCCGTCATCGTGTTCGCCAGCCTGCCGCTGCTGTTCAAGTTCATTCCGAGCGAGCTGGCCCCGTCCGAGGACAAAGGCGTCATGGCGGTGCTGGGGACGGCACCTTCCAACGCCAACCTGGACTACATCGAAAACACCATGGCGGACGTGAACAAAGTCCTGGACGACCAGCCGGAGATCGCTTACTCCCAGGTCTTCTCAGGGGTGTTCAACTCCAATCAGGCGTTCGGTATCGCCTCCATGGTGCCATGGAGCCAGCGTGAAGCGAGCCAGAAAGAGGTGCTGGATCGGGTTGCCGGTCTGGTGAAGGACATCCCCGGGATGGCCATCACCACCTTCCAGTTCCCGGAACTGCCGGGGGCGTCGAGCGGTCTGCCCATCCAGTTCGTCATCACCACCCCGAACAGCTTCGAGAGCCTGTTCCTGATCGCGGGTGAGATGCTGGCGGCAACCCAGGCCAACGGCCAGTTCGTCTATTCGGATCTCGATCTGAACTACGACTCGGCCACCATGAAGATCAGCATCGACAAGGACAAGGCGGGTGCCTACGGCATCACCATGCAGGACATCGGCATCACCATGGGCACCATGATGGCGGACGGTTACGTCAACCGTATCGACCTGGATGGCCGCTCCTACGAGGTGATCCCGCAGGTGGAGCGCAAGTTCCGTCTCAACCCCGAGTCCATCAAGGGCTACTACGTGCGTGCCGCCGACGGCAAGTCGATCCCGCTGGGCAGCCTGATCAAGATTGAAGTGAAGGGAGAGCCCCGTGCCCTGCCCCACTTCAACCAGCTGAACTCCGCCACCATCGGCGCCGTACCGGCACCGGGCGTGGCCATGGGGGATGCGATCAACTGGTTCAAGGCGACCGCGGAAGAGAAGCTGCCCCAAGGCTATCGTTACGACTTCATGGGTGAAGCCCGCCAGTTCGTGACCGAAGGGAATGCGCTCTACGCCACCTTCGCCCTGGCCCTGGCCATCATCTTCCTGGTGCTGGCGATCCAGTTCGAATCCGTGCGTGACCCGCTGGTCATCATGGTGTCGGTGCCGCTGGCCATCAGTGGCGCGCTGATCGCCCTGGCGTGGGGCATGGCCACCATGAACATCTACTCCCAGGTCGGTCTCATCACCCTCGTCGGTCTGATTACCAAGCACGGTATTCTGATCTGCGAGGTGGCGAAGGAGGAGCAGCTGCTCCATGGTCTGAACCGGATGCAAGCCGTGATGCAGGCTGCCAAGGTCCGTCTGCGCCCCATCCTGATGACCACCGCGGCGATGATCGCAGGCCTTATCCCGCTGCTCTATGCCTCGGGTGCGGGGGCGGCACAGCGCTTCAGCATCGGCATCGTCATCGTGGCGGGTCTGGCCATCGGCACCCTGTTCACCCTGTTCGTGCTGCCAGTCATCTACACCTTCCTGGCATCCGAACACAAGCCACTGCCGGAATTCGACGAATCCATCCCGGCAAAAGCCAAGGGCGGTCACTGATCCCAGCCCACACAAAAAAGGCCCCGAAAGGGGCCTTATTTTTATCCATTGGATGACACACGACATAAGTCCATGAAGCAGTTAAACTAAACCGCACTCAATCCAGACCGCAAGGACGCCATGTCAGGAATCTTCTCCAAGGCCGTCGGCCTTAACGGACTCTCTTATCGTCTGCTTTCCTACATTCTGATCTGCAGTACGGTGCTGGCACTGCTCATCACCGTGCTTCAGCTCGCCTGGGACTACAACAAGGATGTGACCGTCATCGAGGCCAGCATCGGCCAGATCGAGGCCTCCTTCCTGCAACCCATCTCGGCCAGTCTCTGGAATCTGGATGAAGAGCAGGTGAAGGTGCAGATCGAGGGCATCATGAACCTGCCCAACATGCAGTTCGTCATGGTCAAGGAGATGCTGGGCAATTCGGAAGTGCCCCTGCTCACCCAGGGGGTGGAGCAGCCCCAATACGACATCTCCCGCGAGTTCACCCTGAGCTATCAGGGGGAAGTGGTCGGCAAGCTTTTCGTCGCCGCCTCCCTGGAGCAGGTCTACCAGCGCCTCATCGAGAAATCCGTGCTGATCCTGGTCAGCCAGACCATCAAGACCCTGGTCGTCTCGTTCTGCATCCTGGTCATCATTTACTATCTGGTGATCCGTCACATCAACCGCATCGTCAGCTATGCCCAGAAACTGAGCCTGGATCGCCTCGCGGTGGAGCTGACCCTGGAAGGTCGGCCCCTGCCCCGCAAGTCCCCTGACGAATTCGATACCCTGGCCGCCACCCTCAACCAGATGCGCACCCGGCTGAACGACGAGTTCACGGCCCGCCATCAGGCCGCCGATCAGCTCCAGCAGGAGCGGGACTTCTCCGCCACCCTGATCAACTCCGCCAACATGGTCATCTGCTGCATGGAGCCGGATCTCAACATCGCCAGCATCAACCCGGCGGCCATCCTGCTCACCGGCTATCACCACCAGGAGCTGTTGCAGCACAACTGGCTGGATCTCTTCGTCAGCAAGGAGCAGCGTGACGAGCTGGCCGCCACCCTGGCCGATCAGGGCGCTCTGGAGGACAGGGAGATCACCATGCACGACCAGCAGGGCAACGAGCTGGTACTGCAGTGGACCTTCGCTCCCTTCTACGAGGGGCCCAACCTCAAGTACCTGATCGGCTTTGGCTATGACATCACCCCCCTCAAAAAGGTCGAGCGGGAGATCACCCTGTTCAACGAGCAGCTGGAAGGCAAGGTGGCGGAACGCACCCGCAGCCTGAGCGATGCCAACGACCAGCTGGGCAAGGCCTATGACGATCTCAAGCAGGCCCAGCAGACCCTGGTGGAGTCGGAGAAAATGGCCTCCCTCGGTTCCCTTGTTGCCGGCGTGGCCCACGAGATCAACACCCCCATCGGCATCAGCGTCACCGCCTCCTCCTACCTGCAGGAGCGGGTGGCCGACTTCAAGCAGCATATCGAGGCCAAGCAGCTCTCCCGCACCTACCTCAACGAATTCACCCAGAATCTCGACGAGTCGATGCAACTGCTGCAAGGTAACCTGAGACGCGCCTCCGAACTCATCGCCAGCTTCAAGCAGGTAGCGGTCGATCAGTCCTCCGAGGCCCGCTACAACTTCAGCCTCGCCGACAACCTGCATCAGGTGGTGGTCTCCCTCGGCTACAAGCTCAAGAAGGCCCAGTGCGAGGTGGACATCCAGTGCGATCCCAAGCTGAGCATCTACTCCTTCCCGGGCAGCTTCACCCAGATCTATTCCAACCTGATCCTCAACTCCATCCATCACGGTTTCGATGGCTGGGACAGGCCCAGAAAGATCACCATTCAGGTGGCGCAGCAGGGAGACGAGCTGGTCATCGACTACAGTGACAACGGTCGCGGCATCCCCCCGGAGATATTGCCGCGCATCTTCGATCCCTTCGTCACCTCCAAGCGGGGCCAGGGTGGCAGCGGGCTCGGCACTCACATCATCTACAACCTGGTGGTCCAGCTGCTGCGCGGCCGCATCCACTGCGCCAGCGAACCGGGCCAGGGCGCCCAGTTCCACATTCGCCTGCCCATCCAGCAGAACTGAGCACCGGCTCTTGTGGGCCGGCCGCTTTGTCCCCATCATGCTGTGACTGCATTCTTAACGAGCGGAGAACCTCGCAATGGCACAGCATTTTGACTACATCGCCATCGGTGGCGGCAGCGGCGGCATCGCCTCGGCCAACCGGGCAGCCATGTACGGCAAGAAAGTCGCCCTGATCGAAGCCAAAGAGCTGGGTGGCACCTGCGTCAACGTCGGCTGCGTACCGAAGAAGGCCATGTGGTATGCAGGCCAGATCGCCGATGCCCTGAAATATGGCGCCGACTACGGCTTCGACACCACGCTCAACCACTTCAGCTGGGCCAAGCTGGTCGAATCCCGTCAGGCCTATATCGGGCGTATTCACCAGTCCTACCAGAACGTGCTGGGCAAGAACCAGATCACCGTCATCAAGGGCTTCGCCCGCTTCGTCGACAGCCATACCGTCGAGGTGAACGGCGAGCACTACAGCGCCGATCACATCCTGATTGCCACCGGCGGCCGCCCCGAGGTCCCGACCATTCCGGGCGCCGAACTGGGTATCGACTCCGACGGTTTCTTCGACCTGCAGAGCCAGCCCAAGCGGGTTGCCGTGGTGGGTGCCGGCTATATCGCCGTGGAGATCGCTGGCGTGATGCAGGCACTTGGCTCCGAGACCCACTTGGTGGTGCGCAAGCATGCGCCGCTGCGCAACTTCGACCCCATGATCCACGAGACCCTGGTGGAGATCATGGCGCAGGAAGGGCCCAAGCTGCACACCCACGCCATTCCGAAAGCGGTGGTCAAGAACGCCGATGAGAGCCTGACCCTGCAGCTGGAAGATGGCCGCCACCTCACCGTCGACTGCCTGATCTGGGCCATCGGCCGCGTCCCGGCCACCGACAACCTCAATCTGGCTGCCGCCGGCATCGAGTTGGACGAGCAGGGCTTTATCCCGACCGACAAGTTCCAGAACACCGCCGTCGCCAACGTCTATGCCGTCGGTGACAACACCGGCCGCATCCAGCTCACCCCGGTGGCCGTCGCGGCGGGCCGCCGCCTCTCCGAGCGGCTGTTCAACAACAAGCCGAACGAGCACCTCAATTACGATCTGGTGCCGACCGTGGTGTTCAGCCACCCGCCCATCGGCACCATAGGACTGACCGAGCCGGAAGCCGTTGCCGAATACGGTGAAGATCAGGTCAAGGTCTACCGCAGCCAGTTCACCGCCATGTACTCAGCGCTGACCCAGCATCGCCAGCCTACCCGGATGAAACTGGTCTGCGTCGGGCCGCAAGAGAAGGTGGTCGGCCTGCACGGCATCGGCTTCGCCATGGACGAGATCCTGCAAGGCTTCGGCGTCGCCATGAAGATGGGTGCCACCAAGGCGGACTTCGACAACTGCGTTGCCATTCATCCAACCAGTGCGGAAGAGTTTGTGACCATGCGATAAGCGGGGTTGAAGCTGGCCTGTCATTATCAGACCAGCTTCTACAACTGTGTTTCCACTCACCATCCGACCAGCGCGGAAGAGTTTGTGACCATGCGATAAGCGGGGTTGAAGCTGACCTCATCACCATCGGGTCAGCTTCCACCACTTGCTACCAAACCCGGCCCAGGCCGGGTTTTTTGTGCCTTGCCCGTCCACCAGCCAACAAAACCTGCCTTCTTTACGCCGATTTTACGCCAGCCAAATCGGGCTTTATGGCGCCTTTACGCCCGTTCTACATACCCTTTCAGCGTCAATGAGACCTATGGGATCGACACGGATATACATCGATCCCTGACGCTAATTACCTCAACGGAGTCGTTATGAATTGGCTATATCTGCTGCTGGTCCTCGCCCTCGCGGGCTATCTGCTGCGCGCCCTCGCGCGCACTCATGAGTGAGGAACCGGATATGTGGCAAGAGATCATCTATCCCGTCGCGTTCGTGCTGCTGGTGCTGCTGCCGGCGCCTCTGCTTGGCAACTACCTGTATCGGGTGTTTGAAGGCAAGAGTCGCTGGCTGGCCCCGCTTGAGCGCGCCACCCTGGCCTGCTGCGGCACGGACGGGCGCGAGCAGGACTGGAAGTCCTACGCCCTCAGCCTGCTGGCCTTCAACGGCGCCGGCTTCGGCCTGCTGTTCCTGATCCTGCTGGCGCAGGGTCTGCTGCCCCTCAACCCGCAGCAGCTGCCAGGGCTGAACTGGCAACTCGCCTTCAACACCGCGGTCAGCTTCATGACCAACACCAACTGGCAGGCCTACTCCGGCGAAGCCAGCCTCTCCTACTTCAGCCAGATGGTGGGGCTCACCACCCAGAACTTCGTCTCCGCCGCCACCGGCGCCGCCGTCGCCATCGCCCTGTTTCGCGGCATCGCCCGCCAGCAGACCACCCACCTTGGCAACTTCTGGCAGGATCTGGTGCGCTTCTGCCTCTACGTGCTGCTGCCGATGGCGCTGATCCTGGCGCTGCTGCTGGTATGGCAGGGGGTGCCCCAGAGCCTGTCGGCCTACCTGCCGTTCCACGCCCTGGAAGGTCAGGAGCAGCTGCTGCCGCTCGGCCCGGCCGCCTCCCAGATCGCCATCAAGCAGCTCGGCTCCAACGGCGGCGGCTTCTTCGGCATCAACTCGGCCCATCCGTTCGAGAACCCGACCGCCCTCTCCAACTGGCTGGAAATGGTCGCCCTGCTGACCCTGGCCGCCGCCATGGTCTGCACCCTGGGCCGTTACGTGAAGGATCTGGCCCACAGCCGCGCCATCCTCATCGCCATGACCATCATGCTGGTGCTGGGGCTCTGCCTCGCCATCGGCCAGGAGCTGAAACCGGATCCCGCCCTCGCCCACCTCACCAGCGAAGCCGGCAACTGGGAAGGCAAGGAGAGTCGCTTCGGCCCCGTACTGTCCAGCATCTGGGAAGTGGCCACCACCGCCGCCTCCAACGGCTCGGTCAACGCCATGCACGACAGCTTCACCCCCCTCGCCGGCATGGTCGGCATGATCAACATGCTGCTGGGTGAAGTGGTGTTCGGCGGCGTCGGTGCCGGCATCTACGGCATGATGCTGTTCGTGCTGCTGACCGTGTTCCTGTGCGGCCTGATGGTGGGGCGCACCCCCACCTATCTGGGCAAACGGCTCGGCATCACCGAGATGAAGTGGGTGGTCGCCAGCATGCTGGTGATGCCGGTCGGGGTATTGGTGATCGGCGGCATTACCCTGCTGATGCCGAACTCCGCCACCGTCATCGGTCACGATGGCCCCCACGGCCTGTCACGCCTCATCTATGCCTACGCCTCGGCCGCCGGCAACAACGGCTCCGCCTTCGCCGGCTTTGCCGCCGCCGACAGCTGGCAGTGCATCGCCATCGGGCTGGCCATGCTGCTCGGCCGCTTCGGCTACATCATCCCCGTGCTGGCCATCGCCGGCCAGCTGGCCCGCGCCCCGCGTCAGGAGCGAAGCGAGGGGGACTTCCCCGTCAGCGGCCCGCTCTTCATCACCCTGCTGATCGTCACCGTGCTGCTGATGGGGGGTCTCTCCTTCCTGCCGGTGCTGGCGTTGGGCCCGGTGGCGGAACACCTGAGCCTGCTGGGAGGTGCTTTCTGATGCTGCACACCCGATTGATCTGCGTGACCAACTATTCGATGCAGGGAGCTTTCCAATGAGCAAGTCCGCTTCAATGAGCACCGACACCATTAAGGTGAAGGGCAAGAAACAGAAATCACAGATCCTGCAGGCCATGGTGGAAGCCCTCTATCGCTTCAACCCGAGGGCGCTGTTTGGCAGCCCCATCCTGTTCACCCTCTGGCTGGCGGCCGTGATGGCGACCCTGGAGTCGCTGCTGGGGCAACCGCTCTCCGGCGTCGCCCCTTCGCTGGCCTGGCAGCTGACCGCCTGGCTCTGGCTCACCCTCTGGTTTGCCAACTTCGCCGAAACCCTGGCCGAGGGGCGCGGCAAGGCGCGGGCCGACAGCCTGAAGGCCGGCATGAGCCAGCTCAAGGCACGTCGAGTCACCAGCCCGCAGGATGACAAGGGCGAGTGGGTACCGGCCACCAGCCTGCTCAAGGGCGATCTGGTGCTGGTGCGCAGCGGCGAGATGATCCCGGCCGACGGCGAAGTGGTCGCCGGCATCGCCTCGGTCAACGAGGCGGCCATCACCGGCGAATCCGCCCCCGTCATCCGCGAGTCGGGCACCGATCGCAGCGGCGTGACCGGCAACACCACCGTCGTTTCCGACCAGATCTGGGTGCACATCAGCAACAACCCGGGCGAAAGTACGCTGGATCGCATGATTGCCCTGGTGGAAGGGGCCAAGCGGCAGAAGACCCCCAACGAGATGGCGCTGGACGCCCTGCTGGTGGGGCTGACCCTGATCTTCCTGCTGGTGGTGGCCACCCTGCCCTGGTTCCTCGACTACAACGGCACCCAGGTGCCCCGGCTCTATCTGCTGGCGCTGTTCATCACCCTGATCCCGACCACCATCGGCGGCCTGCTCTCCGCCATCGGCATCGCCGGCATGGACCGGCTGGTGAAGCTCAACGTGATCGCCAAGTCGGGCCGGGCGGTGGAAGCCGCCGGCGACGTGCGCACCCTGCTGCTGGACAAGACCGGCACCATCACCTTCGGCAACCGGATGGCGGACGAGCTGATCCCGGCCCCCGGCGTGGACCCCTCCCTGCTGGCCCAGGCCGCCATGCTGGCCTCGCTCGGTGACAACACGCCGGAGGGCAAATCCATCCTGACCCTGGCGGGCAAGAGCCACACCAGACCGAGCCAGCTGGAGAGCGACATCCTCATCCCCTTCAGCGCCGAGACCCGGCTGAGCGGGCTGGATCGCAACGGCCATCACTATCGCAAGGGGGCGGTGGACGCTGTGCTGCGCTACCTCTCCCTCGATCGCAAGGCGGTGCCGGAGCTCATCCTCAAATCGGTGGACAACATTGCCCGCCAGGGCGGTACCCCGCTGCTGGTCTGCACCCACGAGAAGCTGCTGGGGGTAGTGTTCCTCAAGGACATCATCAAGCCGGGCATCAAGGCACGCTTCCAGACCCTGCGCCACATGGGGATCCGCACCGTGATGATCACCGGTGACAATCCGCTGACCGCCGCCGCCATCGCCGCCGAAGCCGGGGTAGATGACTTCATCGCCGAGGCGACGCCGGAGAAGAAGCTGGCCTACATCCGTCAGGAGCAGGCCGACGGCCGGCTGGTCGCCATGTGCGGGGACGGCGCCAACGACGCCCCGGCGCTGGCCCAGGCCGACGTGGGGCTGGCCATGAACGAGGGGACTCAGGCCGCCAAGGAGGCGGGCAACCTGGTAGATCTCGACTCCAACCCCACCAAGCTGCTGGACGTGGTGCTGGTGGGCAAGCAGCTGCTGGTGACCCGTGGCGCCCTGACCACCTTCTCCATCGCCAACGACGTGGCCAAGTACTTCGCCATCCTGCCGGCCCTGTTCATCGCCGCCTATCCACAGCTGGGGGCGCTGAACCTGATGCAGCTGGGCAGCCCAGAGAGCGCCATCCTGTCGGCCATCATCTTCAACGCCCTGATCATCGTCGCGCTGGTGCCGCTGGCCCTGCGCGGGGTCAGCCTGAAGGGAACGGCGGCCAGCCTGCTGCGCCGCAACCTGCTGATCTACGGCGTCGGCGGCCTGATAGTGCCCTTCATCGGCATCAAGTTGATCGACCTGGTTATCACCGGCCTGGGGCTAGTGTGATGAAAGCGCCGCGCCATGGTATCCACGGCCAGATCGTGCCCCCATACATCGGCATCAAGCTGAACGACCTGGTCATCACCGGCCTGGGGCTGGTGTAACGGCATCACCGGATGCGGGACAGACCCGCATCCACCCAACGCATTTGGAGCAAGAAAATCATGATAGCAATCAGAACCCTGCTGACCCTGACCCTGCTGCTGGGGGTGGCATATCCGCTGGCCGTCACCGGGCTGGCCCAGCTGCTCTTCCCCTGGCAGGCCAACGGCAGCCTGCTCACCAACGCCAAGCAGCAGGTGGTCGGCAGCGCCCTGCTGGCCCAGAAATTCGAGCGGGCCGACTACTTCCACTCCCGCCCCTCCGCCAGCGATTTCGCCACCATAGGTGGCGGCGGAAGCAACCTGGGGATGAGCTCGCCGCTACGGGCCGAGTTTGCCGCAGCGGCGGCCAGGGCGCAGCCGGAAGCCAGGGTCCCCGCCCTGCTGACCCGCTCCGCCTCCGGCCTCGATCCCCATCTGCCCCTCGATGCAGCGCTGGCCCAGGTGGATAGGGTCGCCGGGCAACGGGGGCTGGATCCCGTTCAGTTGACGGAGCAGGTCAAGTCGGCGGCACAAGCTGGTATCCTTGGCCCGCAGGTGGTCAACATTCTCCAGTTGAACCTGCAACTCGATCATCAAAAGGGCGCCTGAGGGCGCTCCTTGCCGTTCGGGAAGGCTCCCTTTCGACAACGGGGACAAGCATGAGCAATGAGGTCACGGCCGCAGTTCGGCCGATGCAACGGGAGCACGGGGATGCGTGATGAAGTGAGGGCAGACGCCCTGCTGGCGAGCCTGGAGCAGGAGCACAGGGGCAAGCTGAAGGTGTTTCTCGGCGCGGCCCCCGGCGTCGGCAAGACCTACGCCATGCTGCAGGCGGTGCGGGAGCAGGCCAGGGAGGGAGTCGACATCCTGATCGGGGTGGTGGAGACCCACGGCCGCCAGGAGACCCTGGCCCTGCTCGACAAGCTCGCCATCCTGCCGCGCACACTGCACCTGCACCGCCAGCAGCGGCTGGAGGAGATGGATCTGGACGGCCTGCTGGCCCGCAGGCCCGCCATCGCCGTGGTGGACGAGCTGGCCCACAGCAACGCCCCCGGCAGCCGCCACGAGAAGCGCTGGCAGGATGTGGAGGAGCTGCTGGGCGCCGGCATCGACGTCTACACCACCCTCAACGTGCAGCACCTGGAGAGCCTCAACGATCTGGTGTGGCAGCTGACCGGGGTCAGGGTCAAGGAGACCCTGCCGGATCAGGTGCTGCTGGAGGCTGACAGCCTGGTGCTGATCGACCTCCCCCCCAAGGAGCTGCTCGGCCGTCTCAAAGAGGGCAAGGTCTATGTGCCCCACCAGGCCAAGGCCGCCCTGCAGTCTTTTTTCTCTCTCAACAACCTGACCGCTCTGCGGGAGCTGGCGATGCAGACCGCCGCCAGCCACGTGGAGGGAGACCTGCAGTTGCAGTGGCAGGCGGCTGGCAAGACCACACTGCCGCTGCGGGGCAAGCTGATGGTCTGCATCGGGGATGAGCACGGCGCCGCCCTGGTGCGTTACGGCCACCGCTTCGCCCAGCGCAGGCAACTGCCCTGGCTGGTGGTGCACATCGACAGCAGGGGGCAGCGCTCCCCTGAACTGGAGCAGGCGCTGGCCCTCGCCTCCCAACTGGGGGCCAGGGTGCTGACCCTCTCCAGCCCGGCCGTGGCCGATGCCCTGCTGGAAACCGCCGAACAGCAGCAGGTCTCCCAATTGCTGCTCGGCAAATCCCGCAACCCGCCCTGGCGCCGATCCCTGGTACAGCACCTGCTCAAACAGGCGCAGGGATTCGAGATCACGCTGGTGGATACCGAGAAGCGCAAGCCCGGCCTGACCCTGCCAACGGCAGGCCCGGGTGAGCTTCGCCAGAGCCTGCTCGCGGTGGCCATCATGGGGGGGACCTCGGCCGTGGTCTGGGCCCTCTCCCACTGGCTGCCCCCCGCCTCCCTGCCCATGCTGTTCGTGCTGGGGGTGCTGGCCACCGCGCTCACCACCAGCCTGATCCCCGCCATCCTGGCCGCCGTGCTGGGCTTCGTCGGCCACAATCTGCTGTTCACCTTCCCCTACTTCTCCCTGAGCGTGGCCAGCCACAGCGACCTGCTCACCCTGTTCGTGCTGCTCATCGTCGGCATCGCGGCCGGGCGCCTCGCCTCCCGCCAGCGTCAGCAACTGGTCAGTCTGCGCGAGACCCAGCAGCTCGGTAACGCCCTGCTCTCCCTGAGCCAGGGGCTGGCCACCGCCAGCAGCCCGGTGGACGTGCTGAGACAGGGAACCCAGGCCATCGCCCTCGCCCTTGGGCAGCCCGTGTTCGCGCTCGATGGGGATTACCAGTACCGGGCCGGTGACACCCAGACCGGGCCGGGCCAGACCGACAAGGCCGCCATTGACTGGTGCCTGGCCCAGAAGCAGAGCGCCGGTGCCCATACCGCCACCCTCAACGCCGCCGAGGCCCAGTATCATCACCTCGGCGATGACCTGGTGCTGGGCATCCGGCTGGCCAGCCCGCTCACCTCCGCCGCCGAGCACCAGCTGCAGGCTCTGCTCACCGATATCCGCGCCGCCCTGGCGCGGATCGATCTCAACGAGCGGCTGGCGGACAGCCAGTTGCAGGCGGAGACCGACCGGATGCGCGCCGCCCTGCTCTCCTCGGTCTCCCACGACCTGAAGACGCCGCTGGCCACCATCATGGGGGCCGGCAGCACCCTGCTGGAATACGGGGACCGGATAAGTGCGGAGGACCGCATCGAACTGCTGCACTCGGTGCAGGACGAGGCGCGCCGCCTGCACGGCTACGTGCAGAACCTGCTGGACATGACCCGCATCGGCTCACCGGACTTCCAGTTGAAACGGGACTGGGTCGACCTGGCGGACCTGGTGGAGAGCGCCCGCCGCCGGCTCGACTCCTCCTGGCGCCAGCACAAGCTGCTGGTGCACTTCGATCAGCAGATCCCCCGGCTCTATGTGCACGGCGCCCTGATCGAGCAGGTGCTGGTCAACATCCTCGACAACGCCTCCCGCTACTCGCCGGCCGGCACCCCCATCGAGTTCAAGGTGATGCTGGCGGATCCCGACCTCATCATCGACATCATCGATATCGGGGTCGGCATCGCCGAGTCGGATCGGGACAAGATCTTCAATCTGTTCTACACCCAGCCGGTCGGCGACTGCGGCAGCCGCGGCACCGGGCTTGGCCTCGCCATTTCCCGCGCTATGATAGAGGTCCACGGCGGCCGCATCTGGGCATTCGCCGGCCCCAACGGTAACGGCACCTGCATGCGCATCTCCCTGCCGCTGGCCCTCAACGCACCGGCGGCCTGATGGTCGCCGCCCTTTTCAATCAGCAAACGGGAGGCTGAATGGCTCACATACTGGTCATCGACGACGAGGCGGCCATCCGCCGTTTTTTGCGGATCAGCCTGATCGCCGAAGGACATCAGGTGAGTGAGGCGGTCGGCGTCACCGAGGGGATGGCGCAGTATCGCCACCTCAACCCCGACCTGGTGATCCTGGATCTGGGCCTGCCGGACGGTGATGGCATCCAAATCCTGCACGCCATCCGCGAGCACCACGCCAATCCCGTGCTGGTGCTCTCGGCGCGGGACTCGGAGCAGGAGAAGGTGCGGCTGCTGGATGCGGGGGCCAACGACTACATGAGCAAGCCGTTCGGCGTCGGGGAGATGATGGCCCGTATCCGGGTGCTGCTGCGCCAGCGCGTCGGCGCCACCAGCGGCGAATGCCGCCACTTCCCCCAGTGTGGCCTGACCCTGGACAGCAGCAGCCACAAAGTCACCCTGCAGGGCGAGGAGATCCCCCTCTCCCGCAAGGAGTTCGCCCTGTTGCAGGCGCTGGTGTGCCACCCCGGCAAGCTGGTGCAACAGACCCAGCTGCTCATCGACATCTGGGGACCGAGCCACAAGGAAGATACCCACTACCTGCGCATCGTCATCGCCAGCCTGCGCAAGAAGCTGGGAGATAATCCCCAGCAACCCACGCTGATCGAGACCGAATCCGGCATCGGCTACCGCTTTATCGGCAGCTGATGTTTCACGTGGAACGACGCCAACCGCAGCACAGGGCCAGCAGACCGCATCCCCCGAGCAGCAGCCCGAGATCCTGCAAGCTGGCTGCAACCGCCAACCCCAGGCTGAGCAGCAGGTAGTAACCGAGCCCGAACAGGGCCCCGGCACTGCCCGCCACCTCCCGATAGGCCAGCAGCGCCTGGCTCAGCACATTGGGGATAGCCAGCCCGAACGCCACCACCACTCCCGTCATGGGCAGCAGAAACCAGAGCGATGCCTGACTGGCCCACACCAGCCAACTCGAACCCGACGCCAGCACGGCGGCGAGCCGGATCAGCGAGGCAGGCGACCAGCCACGGCCCAGCAGGCACTTGTTGAGCAGGCTGCCCCCCAGGGTCGCCAGCGCCAGCACGATGCCGGAGTAACCAAATTCCCCCGCGCTCAGCCCCAGACCGGCAAACAGAAACGGCGCCAGGCTGTAGTAGCCGAACAGCATGGTGTTGAACAGCGCCACCAGGGCGGCGCTGCGCCACAAGCCGGTATCACGCACCATCCGGCAGGCCAGCGGCCAGAGTGCGACCCTCTGGGTAGTGGCCGGGCGGGTTTCCGGCAGTTGCCAGCAAGTGACCAGCAGCAATCCAACTGCCAATACCAGCAGGGCGCCGAATACCCCTAGATAACCCAAGCCATCAGCCAGCAGGCCACCGCTCACCAGCCCCAGCACCGGGCTCAGGGAGAGCGCGATGCCCATCACCGAAAAGACCCGCGCCAGATCGCTGCCCTGATAGCTGTCGCGCAGCATGGTCTGGGTCACCACGGAACCCACGGCGGCGCCGAAGGCCGCGATGACCCGGGCCAGCAGCAGGGTTTCAAATTGAGTGGCCAGCAACGCCAGCAGGGTGCCGGCGCCATAGGTCAGCAGCCCCGCCAGCATGGCGGGACGCCGCCCGATGAGATCGCACAACCTGCCCCAGCAGACCACGCCCGCCGCAAACGCCAGAAAATAGACCGACAGGGTCTGGGACGCCTGCCCCTCGCTCACCCGAAACTCAGTGGCGATATGGGTCAGCACCGGGCTGTAGATGGTCTCCACTATCTGGGGAAACATCATCAATCCGACCACCAGCCAGCGCGGTGGCAACCTGTTGTTCATGACACACCTCCTTCACAAGAGGTCGCCATTCTAGAGAGGGATAACTTGTCCGATTACAATAAGGCGGACTATAAACAGCAAGAATCGGACACATGGCCTTTATTCTTCCCGATCACCCCTTTGATCCGGACCAGCACGACGGCAGCGCCATCGGTATTGCCGCCGCCCTCGGCTGGCACGACTCCGGCCGCCATCAGCACCAGCGCCACCAGCTGCTGTTCGCCCAGGCAGGCTGCATGACCATAGAGCTGGACGATCAGGTCTGCCTGCTGCCGCCGACGCGAGCGGCCTGGTTGCCAGCAGGCCTGCCCCACCGGGTGTTGATGCGCGGGGTAGTGGCCTATCGCTCCCTCTACTTCCAGCCGGAGCCCGCGTTGCCAAACGAGATGGCGGTGCTGGCGGTCAACCCGCTGCTGCGGGAGATCATCGAGCGGATGGCGCTCTGGCCCTGGGACAAGCCGGAGGCAGAGCAAACCTGCACACTGGCATTATTGAAAGAAGAGCTGGCGCAAGCGCCGCGGGAATCCTGGCAGTTGCCGCTGCCGTCAGACGGACGTCTGACCGGCTGGCTGCAGGAGATAAAGCGGGGTGACACCCTGCCCGATCGGCTCAACCGGCTGGCCGAACGGGTGGGGGCCAGTGACAAGACCATAGGCCGCATCTTCATGCGGGAGACCGGCATGAGCTACCAGGCCTGGCGCCAGCAGTGGCGACTGCTGCGGGCCATGGAACTGCTGGCCGAAGCCGAGCCCATCAGCCGGGTGGCCGCTGCCCTGGAGTTCGCCAGCGACAGCGCCTTCATCGCCTTCTTCAGGCAGCACACGGGGCAGACCCCCTTGCGCTACCTCAACTCTCGGGATGAGTCGCATCGGCCGAACTCGCCTCCACCACCAGGGTCTCCAGGGCCAGCGGCTTGAGGTTGTGGATGGCCTCTGCCACCACGTCATGGGAGGCCTGCTGCTGCAAGGCCAGCATCTCCTGTTGCAGGGCGGCGCTGTCCAGCTCGGGTCTGGGGTTCTCGGCGGCCATGGCATTCAGGCTCAGGCTGCTGGCAATCAGGGTAGCGATCAGGATCTTCATCTGGCGTGCTCCGGTGTGGTTGAGATGACCAGATAGCTATTCCAATAGTTGTGCCAGATTTATAACAGCATGATTTTATTGATATAAATAATTTTTTGATGCTGCCACCCCCCTTCCTGAATCGAATGTTGGTTATTTTAAAACCTATAAATGGTTTTTTTTACCACCTCCATCATGGCAACCCTGTTCCACGTGAAACGCCCCGTTTTTTTGATCGACACCCGCTTTTGAAGTGAGCTATGGTGCTAGCTCTCCCCTTAACTGACTCTGGATTTGCCACCGAATGGAATTCTCCTTGTTCGGCGAGAAGTTCACTCGCCACGCCGGTATTACCCAACTCATGGACGACCTCAATCAAGGGCTGCTGAATCCCGACGCCATCATGCTGGGAGGCGGCAATCCGGCCCCCATCCCCGCCATGCTGGAACGCTTTCAGGCCGAGGCCAATACCCTGCTCGACAACGGCGAACTGATCAAGGCCATGGCCAACTACGATGGCCCCCAGGGCAAGGACAGGTTCACCAAGGCGCTGGCGACCCTGCTCAGCAAGGAGCTGGGCTGGGAGATCTCCGCCCGCAACATCGCCCTGACCAATGGCAGCCAGAACGCCTTCTTCTATCTGTTCAACCTGCTGGCCGGCGAGTTCGCCGACGGTCGCAAGAAGAAGGTGCTGTTCCCCCTGGCCCCCGAATACATCGGCTATGCCGACTCGGCCCTCTCGGACGATCATTTCGTCGCCTACAAGCCCACCATCGAGAAGCTGCCCGACGGCCAGTTCAAATACCACGTGGATTTCGAGAGCCTGCAGGTGGGCGACGACATCGGGGTGATCTGTGTCTCCCGGCCGACCAACCCCACCGGCAACGTGCTCACCGACGAGGAGATCGAGCACCTCGATCAGATCGCCCGTGACAAGGGGATCCCGCTGCTCATCGACAATGCCTACGGCGTGCCCTTCCCCGGCATCATCTTCAGCGACGCCAAGCCGTTCTGGAACGCCAACACCATCCTCTGCATGAGCCTCTCCAAGCTCGGCCTGCCGGGCACCCGTTGCGGCATCGTCATCGCCGACGAGAAGATCATCCGGGCCATCACCAACCTGAGCGGCATCATCAATCTGGCGCCGGGCAGCCTGGGTCCGGCCATCACCATTCCGATGATCGAGAGCGGTGACATCATCACCCTGAGCGAACAGGTGGTGAAACCCTTCTACCAGCAGAAAGCCACATTCGCGGTCCAGCTGCTGCGCGAGGCCATTCCGGATCCGCGCTTCCACATCCACAAGCCGGAGGGAGCCCTCTTCCTCTGGCTCTGGTTCGAAAACCTGCCGATCCACTGCCAGGAGCTGTATGAGCGACTGAAGGCGAAGAACCTGCTGATCGTGCCCGGCCACTACTTCTTCCCCGGCATCGACGACCCCGAGTGGCGCCACAGCCAGGAGTGCATCCGCCTCAACTATGCCCAGAGCGAAGATCTGGTGCGTCGCGGCATCGCCATCCTGGCCGACGAGATCAACGCCCTCTACGCCGGTTGATTCCCCCTTCGGCATGAAAAAAAGAGGCCTGCAGATGCAGGCCTCTTTTCTATCAGGTGGTCAGCGATGTTGTTTAACCGGGCAGTGCCAGCTGATCGGGTTTGCCGATGGGGATGGCACGGGGCTTGAGCGCTTCCGGCAGCTCCCGGGCCAGCTCTATGGTCAGCAGGCCGTGCTCCAGCCTGGCCCCCTGCACTTCCACGTGCTGGCTCAGCTTGAAGGCGAGCTCGAAGTCCCGCTCGGCGATCCCCTGATGGAGGAACTGGCGCTCGCCCATGGTGGCGACCTTGCGCCCCTTCACCTTGAGGGTACCGTTTTCGGTCTCCAGCTCCAGCTCATTGCGATCGAAACCGGCCACGGCAACCGTGATGAGGTAGCTGTCGTGATCCCGCTTTTCGATGTTGTACGGGGGGTAGGCCGAGGTCTTCTGATCGAACAGGCCTTCCAGCTCGCGGGCCATCCGCTCGAAGCCGACGGCATTGGAATAGAGATGAGAAAAATCGAGGTTACGCATGATCCTATCCTTCTATAAAGCAACAGGGTTTACTCTCCACGGGCCCGCCATCGGCACCCGGGAAACATCAGCAATGCAACGAGGTCAGGCTGTCAGCCGTTGATCTCGATCTTGCGGGGCTTCATCGCCTCGGGCACTTCGCGCACCAGGTCGATGTGCAGCAGACCGTTCTTCAGGTCGGCCCCCTTCACCCGCACATAGTCGGCCAGCTGGAAGCGACGCTCGAAGCCGCGTTCAGCAATGCCTTGGTAGAGGTAGTTGCGCTCGGTGTCGGCCTGCTTGCTGCCCTTCACCGTCAGCAGATTTTCCTGGAAGCTCAGCTCCAGCTCTTCCTGGGTAAAGCCCGCCACCGCCATGCTGATGCGGTAGTCGCTGTCACCCAGCTGCTCGATGTTGTAGGGGGGATAGCCGGCATTGCCATTGCTGGCCGCAGATTCGATGAGAGTGGCCAGACGATCGAAGCCGATGGCAGAACGATAGAGCGGAGAAAAGTCGATAGAACGCATAGTATTACCCTCTTGTGAGCGATAACGGATTGTTTGCCCTCCTGATGGACGGGCGCCTGGTCGAAACCTCTGTCGAGCGTTCCGGCCTTGTTATCTATATAGGGGCCAGCATTTGGCTTTCAAGGGGTAAAAACAAAAGAAATGCAGGCCATCAAGAATGGCCCGATTAGATCGATAATAGGCCTGCGGGCCACTCATGATCCGTCCCTCATCCCTCCATACTGGCCGTGTCCCCAACGAGAAACCGGAGCACGCCATGAAGATTACCCAGGTTCGCAACGCCACCCTGCTCATCCACTACGCAGGAACCCGCTTCCTCATCGACCCCATGCTGGCCCCCAAGGGGAGCTACCCCGGCTTCGAAGGCATGGCCAACAGCCATCTTCGCAACCCCCTGGTCGAGCTGCCGCTGCCCATGGCGACCCTGCTGGAGGTGGATGCGGTGATTGTCACCCATGACCATCTGGATCACTGGGACGATGTCGCGAAAGCGAAGATCCCCAAGCACCTTCCCCTGTTCGTGCAGCATCAAAATGATGCCGACACCATGAGGGGATGCGGCTTCGAGGATGTGCGCCTGCTGGGCGAGGTCGGCGAGTTCGCCGGCATCCGCCTGCAACAGACGGAAGGCCGGCACGGCAGCGATACCATCATGGCCCTGCTGGGGGATCGCCTTGGCGAGGTCAGCGGAGTGGTCTTCTCCCATCCCGCCGAAAAGACCCTCTATCTGGCCGGCGACACCGTCTGGAATGCCCAGGTTGAACAAGCGCTGCACCGGCACCAACCCGAGGTCGTCGTCCTCAACTGCGGCGATGCCCAGGTGGCGGGTCTGGGCGCCATCATCATGGGCAAGGAGGATGTGGCCGCCGTCTATCAGGCCGCCCCGCAGGCCACCCTGATCGCCAGCCACATGGAGGCGGTCAATCATGCCCTGCTGTCCCGGCGGGAGCTGCGCGACTACCTGGACAGCCAGGGGATGGCCGCCCGGGTAAGGGTGCCCGAGGATGGCGACACCATGGTGCTCTGAGCGAGAGACCGGGCACCACATGGCTCTTCGGCTTTCTGTTGCTGCCCCGTATGATGGGGATCCGAGTGCAAAGGAGTCTGCTACCATGCCCCATCCCCTCATCGTCGCCGTCATCACCTTCGATCGCTTCAGCCCCTTTCACTGCTCGGTGCCCTGCCTCATCTTTGGCGACAAGATGATGCCGGGTCAGTCGTTGTTCGAGCTGAGACTCTGCGCCGGGGATGACACGCGGCAACCTGCCTCCTCCCAGGGCTTTCGCATGGAGGCCGACTATGGCCTGGAGGGCCTGCTGGAGGCGGATATCATCATCATCCCCTTCTGGCGCGATCCGGCCGAGCGCCCCGCCCAACCCCTGCTCGATGCCCTGGTTGCCGCCCGGATCAGGGGAGCCCAGATCGTGGGGCTCTGTCTCGGCACCTATGTGCTGGCCTATGCCGGCCTGCTGGACGGGCGCGGTGCCGCCACCCATTGGGAATTTGAGCAGGAGTTTGTCCAGCGCTTCCCCCGGGTGCGGCTCGATACCAATGCCCTCTACGTCGACGACGACGGGCTCATCACCTCGGCTGGCACCGCCGCCAGCCTGGACTGCTGCCTCTATCTGGTTCGCCAGCATCACGGCAGCCAGATTGCCAACAAGCTGGCCAGGCGGCTGGTGGTGCCTCCCCACCGGGAGGGTGGCCAGGCCCAGTTCATCGAGCAGCCGGTACCCGCCTCCACCCGGGATGCCAGGATCAACCAGCTGTTCGATCACCTGCGCCTGCACCTGGCCGCGCCCCACACCCTGGACAGCCTGGCGGAACATTGCATGATGAGCCGACGCACCTTTAGCCGCCGCTTCCAGCTCGCCACCGGTCTCTCCCTCGGGGAGTGGCTGATGTCGGAGCGCCTGCGCCGCAGCCAGACGCTGCTGGAGTCCAGCTCCCACACCGTGGAACGCATCGCCGAACTGGTGGGGCTCGGATCTGCCACCATATTGCGCAAGCACTTTCGCGCCCGCTTCGGAGTGTCGCCGCGGGAGTGGCGCCGCACCTTTCGCGGTGACAGAGTCTAGGTCCCACATGTTTCACGTGGAACGCGCCCTCTCCCTTCCGCCCAATAAACAAAAAGCCGCTCACGAGGAGCGGCTTTTGATGGTTGTCGGACCGTCTGATTAGACGTCGAGGTTGGCAACCCGCAGGGCGTTGGTCTCGATGAAGTCGCGACGGGGCTCTACGGCGTCACCCATCAGGGTGGAGAAGAGCTGGTCGGCGCCGACTGCGTCGTCGATGGTGACGCGCAGCATGCGACGGGCTTCCGGATCCATGGTGGTTTCCCACAGCTGCTCCGGGTTCATCTCGCCCAGCCCTTTATAGCGCTGGATGTAGATGCCACGCTTGCCTTCGCCCATCAGCCACTCGACCGCTTCAACGAAGCTGGCGACCGGCTTCACCTTCTCGCCACGCTTGATGTAACCGCCTTCCTCGATCAGGTTGGCGATCTCCTTGCCCAGGGAGACCAGCTGACGGTACTCGGAGGATTGCAGGAAGTCGTAGCTGAGCGGGTATTCGCGATCAACCCCGTGCTGGCGTACCACGGCGTGGGGCACGAACAGGCTGCGCTCCTCATCGCGGCGTACCTGCATCTGGTACTGGATGCCGTGGTTGCTCTCGTTGAGCACGGCTTCCATGCTCTGGCACCAGGCCTGCAGATCGCTCTCGCTGGCCAGCAGGGTTTCGTTCAACTCAGGCTGATAGATCAGCTGGGTCAGCACGGCTTCCGGGGCGCGACGGGACATGCGGGTGATGAGGTGAGTCACGGCGCGATGCTGGTTGACCAGACGCTCCAGCGCCTCGCCACCGATGGCCGGGGCAGACTCGTTGACGTGCAGGGTCGCACCGTCCAGCGCCATGGCTGTCTGGTACTGCAACAATGCGTCTTCGTCTTTCAGGTACTGCTCCTGCTTGCCCTTCTTCACCTTGTAGAGCGGCGGCTGGGCGATGAAGACATAGCCACGCTCGATGATTTCCGGCATCTGACGATAGAAGAAGGTCAGCAGCAGGGTACGGATGTGCGCACCATCGACGTCCGCATCGGTCATGATGATGATGTTGTGATAGCGCAGCTTGTCCGGGTTGTACTCGTCGCGACCGATGCCACAGCCCAGGGCGGTGATCAGGGTGCCCACCTCCTGGGAGGAGATCATCTTGTCGAAACGGGCCTTCTCCACGTTCAGGATCTTGCCCTTGAGGGGCAGGATGGCCTGGTTCTTCCGGTTGCGACCCTGCTTGGCGGAGCCGCCAGCAGAGTCCCCTTCCACGATGTAGAGTTCGGAGAGCGCCGGGTCTTTCTCCTGACAGTCCGCCAGCTTGCCGGGCAGACCGGCGATATCCAGCGCGCCCTTGCGGCGGGTCAGTTCGCGGGCCTTGCGGGCCGCTTCACGGGCACGGGCCGCATCGATGATCTTGTTGACCACGATCTTGGCGTCGCCCGGGTTTTCCAGCAGGAAGTCGGCCAGCTTCTCACCCATCGCCTGTTCCACGGCGGTCTTCACTTCGGAAGAGACCAGCTTGTCCTTGGTCTGGGAGGAGAACTTGGGATCCGGTACCTTGACGGAGATAACGGCAATCAGACCTTCACGGACGTCGTCACCACTGGCGGCGGACTTGGCCTTCTTGCTGTAGTCCTCCTTGTCCATGTAGTTGTTCAGCGTCCGGGTCAGCGCGGTACGGAAGCCCACCAGGTGGGTACCGCCATCCCGCTGCGGAATGTTGTTGGTGAAGCAGTAGACCCCTTCCTGATAGGCGTCGTTCCACTGCATGGCGACTTCAACACCGATGCCGTCCTGCTCTGTGGTGAAGTGGAACACCTTGGGATGGATCGGGGTCTTGTTCTGGTTCAGGTACTCGACGAAGGCCTTGATGCCCCCTTCGTAGCAGAAGTGTGCCTCGCGGCCATCACGCTCGTCCATCAGACGGATGGAGACGCCGGAGTTGAGGAAGGAGAGCTCGCGCAGACGCTTGGCCAGGATCTCGTAGTGGAACAGAGTATCGCTGAAGATGGTCGGGCTCGGCCAGAAGCGGACTTCGGTCCCGGTGCCAGTGCTGTCACCAATCTGCTTGAGGGGTGCCTGCGGCTCGCCCAGGTGATAGGTCTGCTCGTAGACATGACCGTTGCGGCGGATGGTCAGCAGCAGCTTGTCGGAAAGCGCGTTCACCACGGAGACGCCCACACCGTGCAGACCGCCGGACACCTTGTAGGAGTTGTCATCGAATTTGCCGCCGGCGTGCAGCACGGTCATGATGACTTCGGCGGCGGAGCGGCCCTCTTCCGGGTGGATGTCCACCGGAATGCCGCGACCGTTGTCGCGCACGGAGACGGAGCCGTCGGAATGGATCTTGACCTGGATATCGGAGCAGTAGCCAGCCAGAGCCTCGTCGATGGAGTTGTCGACGACCTCGAACACCATGTGGTGCAGGCCCGATCCATCGTCCGTATCGCCGATATACATCCCCGGGCGCTTGCGGACCGCATCCAGGCCCTTGAGCACCTTGATATTCGAGGAGTCGTAAGTATTTTCACTCATAGCTTACTCTCTGCCTTCTCTAACGTTTCGGAGATCTTGCCTTGTTCCACGTGGAACAGCTTGCAGTCACTCGCATCCATCATGTCTGCGAGCTGACCGGTATCGATGGCGGTGATGAACACCTGGGACGCGCACTGCTTCAGCCTTGCGGCCAGCAGACGACGTTTGTCGACATCCAGTTCAGAGGCAAAATCATCAATTAAAAAAATACAGCCGCGGCTGCTATGTTGATTCAAATAGAGCCCTTGGGCCAGCCGCATGGCACAGACCAGCAACTTCAGCTGACCCCTGGACAAAATATCCTGCGCGGGCACGCCGTTCGCCTTGAGCCGCACGTCCGCCTTCTGCGGACCGACCCCAGTGTACCCCAGCGAACGATCCCGTTCGAACCCCGCCTCCAGTAATGCATCGAGGGGAGTGTCTTTTTCCCAGCCTCGATAGAATCCAAGACTGATATCGAACTCCGGCAGAAAATCTGCCGTCATCTCCTTGATCAGGGGCGTAATGGCCTGACAATAACTGGCGCGAAAACCCGCCAGCTCGCCACCCAGTCGCACCAGCTCCTGATCCCAGAACGCCAGTTGACGATACTGGGTGCTCTGGCGCAGCAAGGCATTGCGCTGCTTCAACAGCCGACGCACCCGCCCCCAGAGGGAGAAGAAGGTCGGCTCCTGATGGAAAACACCCCAGTCGAGCCAGGCCCGGCGAGCCTGGGGCCCACCGGTCAGCAGGCTGAAACCATCGGGGTGGATCAACTGTACCGGCAACAGCTCCGCCAGATCGGCCAGGCGCTGGGCCTGGGCACCGGCGATCTTGAGCTGGGTTTCGCCCCCCTTGTCCTTGGCAAGCCCGATGGGCACCTGACGCCCCTCCAGCTCGCACTGGGCAAACAGGGTAAAGGCCCGCTCGCCCTGGCGGATGACCCGCCCGGTCAAATGGGTACGAAACGAGCGGCCGAGACCAAGGTAATGAATGGCTTCCAGCACGCTGGTCTTGCCGCTGCCGTTGCTCCCGACCAGGATATTGAGGCCGGGAGACAGCGCGAGACTGGCGTGCTGAATGTTGCGAAAGTCGCTGAGCTGGAGTTTGACCAGGGACACGACTAGATCCGCATCGGCATCACCACGTACTGGGCATCTTGGTTCTCAAAATCCTCAATAATGGCGCTGCTGATGGAATCGCTCAGGCTGATCCGGATTTGGTCACATTTTAACGTATTCAACACGTCCAGCACATAGGAGACGTTGAAGCCGATCTCCATCTCGCCAGCGGCGTATTGTACGTCAAGCAGCTCTTCGGCTTCTTCCTGTTCCGGGTTGTTGGCGGTGATGCGCAGCAGGTTTTCCTGCAGATTGAGACGCACCCCACGGAATTTCTCGTTGGAGAGGATGGCGGCACGGGCAAAGGCCTGGCGCAGATCCTCGCGACCGGCGATCAGGGCCTTGTCACTCCCCCGGGGGATGACGCGGCGCCAGTCCGGGAAACGGCCATCCACCAGCTTGGAGGTGAAGATGAAGCCATCCAGGGCGGCGCGCAGGTTGCTGCGGCCCACTTGCAGCCGTACCGGCTTGTCTTCCGCTTCCAGCAGGCGCACCAGCTCCAGCACCCCTTTGCGCGGCAGGATGACCTGATGATCGGGCAGCGATTCCCCTACCACCTCGCGGCGGCAGGTGGCCAGCCGGTGACCGTCCGTCGCCACGGTACGCAGGCCGTGGCCTTCGCTCTCGAACAGCATGCCGTTCAGGTAGTAGCGCACGTCCTGGCTCGCCATGGAGAACTGGGTCGCGTCGATGAGTTTTTTCAGCTCCAGCTGGCTGATGTCGAACTCGAGCACGGATTCCCAATCCTCGATGTTCGGGTATTCGGTCGCCGGCAGGGTCGACAGGTTGAAGCGGGAGCGGCCGGACCGGATGATAAGGCGCTCTCCCTCGGTGCTGAGACGGATCTCCGCCCCCTCCGGCAGACCGCGACAGATGTCCAGCAGCTTGCGCGCCGGCACTGTGGTGCGGCCATCCTGGCTGTCGCTGTTGAGATAGACCTGTCCGATCATCTCCACCTCGAGATCGGTCCCGGTCAGCGACAGCAGGCCATTGCTGACATCGAGCAGGACGTTGCCGAGGATGGGCAGGGTCGGCCGGCCACCCAGGGCACCAGACACCAGTTGCAGGGGACGTAACAGGGCCTCACGGCTAATTTCGAGCTGCATCTGTGCTCTCCGTTGTTATTGGGAGGAAAGGATTCGGATCAGGCTGGAACATGCAATCTGCATCTGTGCACTCCGTTCCGTTATCAGGAAGAAAGGGTACGGATCAGGTTGGAATAGTCTTCCTTGATGTCGTGACTCTCTTCCTTCAGCTGCTCGATCTTGCGGCAGGCATGAAGAACCGTGGTGTGGTCACGGCCACCAAAGGCATCCCCTATCTCAGGCAAGCTGTGGTTGGTCAGCTCCTTGGCCAGCGCCATCGCCAGCTGGCGCGGGCGGGCAACGGAACGGGAGCGACGCTTGGAGAGCAGATCCGCCAGCTTGATCTTGTAGTACTCCGCCACCGTCTTCTGGATGTTGTCGATGGTGACCAGCTTCTCCTGCAAGGCCAGGAGATCGCGCAGCGCCTCGCGCACGAAGTCGATGTTGATGGCGCGGCCGGTGAAGTTGGCGTTGGCGATCACCCGGTTGAGGGCGCCTTCCAGTTCACGGACGTTGGAGCGCAGCCGTTTGGCGATGAAGAAGGCCACTTCGTCCGGCAGATGGATCTGGTTCTCGTCCGCCTTGCGCATCAGGATGGCAACCCGGGTCTCCAGCTCCGGCGGTTCGATCGCCACCGTCAGGCCCCAGCCGAAGCGGGACTTGAGACGATCTTCCACCCCGTTGATCTCTTTCGGATAACGGTCCGAGGTCAGGATGATCTGCTGGTTGCCTTCAAGCAGGGCGTTGAAGGTGTGGAAGAACTCCTCCTGGGAGCGCTCCTTGTTGGCGAAGAACTGGATGTCATCGATGAGCAGGGCATCGACGCTACGGTAATAACGCTTGAACTCTTCAATGGCGTTATTCTGCAGCGCCTTCACCATGTCCTGCACGAACCGTTCGGAGTGCATGTAGATGACTTTGGCGTCTTTCTTGCGATCCTTGATGGCATTGCCAACGGCGTGCAGCAGGTGGGTCTTGCCAAGGCCAGTGCCGCCATAGAGGAACAGCGGGTTGTAGGCACCACCCGGATTGTCGGCCACCTGACGGGCGGCCGCACGGGCCAGCTGGTTGGACTTACCCTCGACGAAATTCTCGAAGGTATAGTTCACGTTGGTGTTGCTCTTGTGGTTTGGCTCGGGCTTGTTTTCGGCCTTGTTTTCCCAGCTCTTGGGAGAGTTATTCACAGGATCGACACCACGGGCTGGCGCCCTGGCGACAGCGACGGGATGAGGGCGATTGCCGATATCAAAACGCAGGGTGGGAGCGTCGGCTCCGCACAGCTCGTTGATGATGCCGTTGACCCGGAGCAGGTACTTGTCGCGTACCCAGTCCAGAACGAAGCGGTTCGGTGCATACAGGGTCAGAGTATTGTCACTCAACTCCGCTTGAAGCGGCCGGATCCACATGCTGAATTCTGCCGAGGGCAACTCATCTTGCAGCCGGTTAAGGCACTGCTGCCATAGCGAAGCAGTCACTCTAGACTCCCGTCAATTGATTAAGTAAAGACCGGCTATTCTACGTTTTTAGTGGCCGGATCTCCAGTTGCTGCCGCACGGATCCAGCAAATAAGATCCTTGACTTTCAAGGATCCAACGCCCCAGGATCCCATTTCATCCCCAAAGTTACCCACAGCCGGATATCGTCAATGTGGACAGAATGGCGCGCTGCGACCATAGTTATTTTATATAACCAAATATCATTTATTTTTTATATTTTATTCCAATAACATCAGCGCCAACCCGTGATTACAACTAAAAATACAGCACTACAGAGAGAGGAATCCCCATGAAATCCACCATCAAACTGATTTCCGGCGCCGCCATTCTGCTGGCCAGCCTGTCCGGCCAGGCCATCGCCCAGGAAACCATCAAGGTCGGCATGTCCGGCAAATATTTCCCGTTCACCTTCGTCAAGCAGGACAAGCTGCAGGGCTTCGAGGTGGACATGTGGAACCAGATCGGTGAGCGCACCGGCTACAAGGTCGAGTTCGTGACCGCCAGCTTCTCCGGCCTGTTCGGCATGCTGGAAACCGGCCGCGTTGACACCATCTCCAACCAGATCACCATCACCGACGAGCGCAAGGCCAAGTACGCCTTCTCCCAGCCCTATGTCTATGACGGTGCCCAGATCGTGGTCCGCAAGGGCAACAACACCATCCACGGCATCAAGGATCTGGAAGGCAAGAAGGTCGCCGTCAACCTGGGCTCCAACTTCGAAGAGCTGCTGCGCAAGAACGACCCCAACAAGAAGATCGACATCCGCACCTATGACTCCGCCTTCGAGCAGGATGTCGCCCTGGGCCGCATCGACGCCTTCGTGATGGACCGCGTCTCCACCGCCCAGCTGATCAAGGAATCCAAGCTGCCGCTGCAACAGGCAGGTGCACCGTTCGAAACCATCGAGAATGCCCTGCCCTTCCTGAAGACCCCGGAGAAGCAGGCCGTGCTGAAGAAGGTTGACGATGCCCTCACCGCCATGCGCAAAGACGGCACCCTGACCAAAATCTCCGAAAAATGGTTCGCAGCGGACATCACCAGCAAATAAATGATGGAATTTGACCTCGAGTACACGCTAGGGCTGTTTCCCATCCTGCTCAAATACCTGGGCACCACGATGGAAATGGCCCTGTGGGGATTCGTATTGGCACTCGTACTGTCGCTGATCCTGGCGATAGTACGGGTGTTTCGCGTTCCCGCACTTCACTGGCTGGCGATGCTGTATATCTCGTTCTTCCGGGGTACACCGCTGCTCGTCCAGCTGTTCCTGCTCTATTACGGGCTGCCGCAGCTCTTCCCCATCTTCGTGGGGATGGATGCCTTTACCGCCGCCATCATCGGCCTGACCCTGCACTTTGCCGCCTACATGGCCGAGTCGATCCGGGCAGCCATTCTCGGCATCCACAAGAGCCAGATGGAAGCCGCCCTCAGCATCGGCATGAGTCGGCTGCAGGCGATGCAGCGGATCATCCTGCCCCAGGCGGCCCGCATCGCGACACCATCGCTGATGAACTACTTCATCGACATGATCAAGAGCACCTCCCTGGCGTTTACCCTGGGTGTGGCGGAGATCATGGGCAAGGCCCAGATGGAAGCGGCCTCCTCCTTCAAGTTCTTCGAGAGCTTCATGGCGGTGGCGCTGATCTACTGGGTGGTGGTCATCTTCTTCACCCGCTTGCAGCATCTGCTGGAAGTGCGGCTGAACCGTGCTTATTAAAGGAGGCCTGTCATGATCAACCTAACGGGTCTCTCCAAGGCCTATGACGGAAATCAGGTGCTCAACGGCATCGATCTTGAGGTAAAGAAGGGGGAGATTGTCGTCATCATCGGCCCCTCCGGTACCGGCAAGTCGACTCTGCTGCGCTGCCTCAACCTGCTGGAAACCCCGGATGCAGGGCGGCTCGTCATCGATGACCTCGCCGTGGATCTGGCCAAGGCCAGCGACCAGCAGGCCATCGAACTGCGCAAACGCGCCTCTTTCGTGTTCCAGAACTACGCCCTGTTCGCCAACAAGACGGCGCTGGACAACATCGCCGAGGGGCTGATCACCGTCTGGAAACAGCCGAAGGCGGAGGCTCGTGCCACTGCCCTGGGCATCCTCAAGGACATCGGCCTCGCCGAGAAACAGGATGCCTACCCGGCCTCCCTCTCCGGCGGCCAGCAACAGCGCGTCGGCATCGGCCGGGCCATGGCGGCCCACTCCAAGGTGATCCTGTTTGACGAGCCCACCTCCGCCCTCGATCCCGAGTGGGTCGACGAGGTGCTGGGCCTGATGAAGCAGCTCGCCCGCCAGCACCAGACCATGGTGGTGGTGACCCACGAGATCGAGTTTGCCCGTGATGTCGCCGATCGGGTGATCTTCATGGAAGGAGGCCGGATCGTGGAGCAGGGCCCGCCGGATCAGATATTGGTCGATCCGCAGGATCCCCGTACCCGGGAGTTCCTGCGCAAAGTACTTAAATAGCTCTCTCTTTGGCGGCCTGGCCGCCTTTTTTCTTGAGGGATCCTTGTTTAACCCCGGGTTGCCAGTATAATTCGGGGCCCTTGATCCTCCGGATCCTGCCAGATTATCCCGCTCGGTCGACGAACGGGGCGAGATGGAAAGGAACGGCGGATTGACGAGAAGCTGAACTCTGTTTAGAATTCGGCCTCTTTTGCTAGTCGTCACACGCTATAGCTGGCGCGTCGGCTAAGTGTGACAATCAAAACTGTACAGAAATACGGAATCGAATCATGAAACGTACTTTTCAACCGTCCAACCTGAAGCGCAAGCGCTCTCACGGTTTCCGCGCTCGCATGGCTACTGCCAACGGCCGCAAAGTTCTGGCCGCTCGTCGTGCCAAGGGTCGTGCCCGCCTGGTAGTCTAATGCCTACCCAGCACACCTTCTCTCGGGAGTTACGTCTGTTAACTCCCGAACACTTCAAACGCGTTTTCGCCGAGCCTGTCCGGGCCGCTTCTCCGCAAATTACGCTTCTTGCTTGCCCCAACTCCCTCGAACACCCCCGTCTTGGCCTCGCCGTGCCCAAAAAGGCGCTCAAGCGTGCCGTCTGGCGCAACCGTGTAAAACGAGTGGTTCGGGAAAGTTTTCGCCTCAATCAAGCCAATCTGCCCGCTATCGACATCGTCGTGATCGCCAAGGGTGGCGTGAAGGAGATGGACAACGAAGCGCTGTTCAAGTTACTGGAAAAGCTATGGCGCACTCTGTCACGCCGTTGCAATGGGTAGCAATCAAACTGATACGCCTGTATCAGCTAATCATTAGTCCCCTGCTCGGGCCGCGCTGCCGTTTCACCCCGACTTGTTCCCAATTTGCGATAGAAGCAATCCGACTTCACGGTTTCATAAAAGGCGTTTGGTTAGCCAGCAAACGTCTATTAAAATGCCATCCCTTATCCGAGGGTGGTTATGACCCGGTTCCGCAACCAAAGCGAAGAAACTGAAGACTATGGAATCACAACGCAATTTACTCCTGATCGGTTTGCTGTTCGTGAGCTTCTTGCTCTGGCAACAGTGGGAGTCCGACAAGGCTCCGAAGCCGGCCCCGACTACCGTGGCCCAAACCGAACATTTCGTACCTGAAGCCGGTCAGACCGGTGATATTCCTCAGGTTTCCGAGCAAGCAAATGGTAACGCCGCGCGCAAGCTGATCACCGTCTCCTCCGACGTGCTCAAATTGACCCTGGACACCCAGGGCGGTGACATCGTCTCTGCCGAGCTGCTGGCCCACAAGCTGGAAGAAGGCAAGGAACAGCCGTTCACCCTGCTGACCAGCCAGCCTGCCCACCTCTATGTGGCCCAGAGCGGTCTGGTCGGTCGCAATGGTCCGGACAGCCAGGCCCAGGGTCGTCCCACCTATGAAGCCGCCCAGACCAGCTATCAGCTGGCCGATGGTCAGGATCAAGTCGTCGTTCCGATGACCTGGACCGACAGCAAGGGTGTGGTCTTCACCAAGGAGTTCGTGCTCAAGCGCGGTGATTACGCCGTGGGCGTCGACTACAAGATCGACAACAAGTCTGCCGAGCCGGTCCAGGTACAGTTCTACGGTCAGCTGAAGCAGACCATGACCACGCCGAAGGATCAGGAAGGTCATGCCATGGTGGCCAGTGCCTACCGTGGTGGTGCCTTCTCCAGCGAAGACTCCCGCTACAAGAAGTACACCTTCGACGAGATGAAGGATGCCGACCTGAACAAGACCACCCAGGGTGGTTGGGTCGCCATGCTGCAGCACTACTTCGTCTCTGCCTGGGCCCCGAATGCCAACGACACCAACAGCTTCTACAGCCGCGTGATCCCGGGCAAGGACCAGGCCATCATCGGCTACAAGGCGCCGCTGGTTGACGTCGCTGCCGGCCAGCAGGCCGAAGTGAGCGGCAAGCTGTGGATCGGTCCCAAGCTGCAGGATCAGATGGCCAAGGTGGCAAACCACCTGGATCTGACCGTCGACTACGGCTGGCTCTGGTTCATCGCCCAACCGCTGCACTGGCTGCTAACCGTGTTCCACGGTTTCGTCCAGAACTGGGGTCTGGCCATCATCATGCTGACCCTGCTGGTGCGCGGCATCATGTTCCCGCTGACCAAGGCCCAGTACACCTCCATGGCCAAGATGCGCATGCTCCAGCCCAAGCTGGCTGCGCTCAAGGAACGCTTCGGTGACGATCGCCAGAAGATGTCCCAGGGCATGATGGAGCTGTACAAGAAGGAGAAGGTCAACCCGCTGGGCGGCTGCCTGCCCATCCTGGTACAGATGCCCATCTTCATCGCCCTCTACTGGGCACTGATGGAGTCTGTCGAGCTGCGCCACGCGCCGTTCGCCCTGTGGATCACCGACCTGTCGGTGAAGGACCCCTTCTTCGTGCTGCCAATCCTCATGGGTGCCTCCATGTGGTATCTGCAGAAGATGAGCCCGACCACCATCACGGACCCGATGCAGCAGAAGGTGATGCAGTTCATGCCGATCATCTTCACCTTCATGTTCCTCTGGTTCCCGGCAGGTCTGACTCTGTACTGGCTGGTGAGCAACGTCATCTCCATCATCCAGCAGACCATCATCTATCGTCAGCTGGAGAAGAAAGGCCTGCACTCACGCAACTGATGCGCAGCCCATCTTTCCTGATGACAAAAGAGGCGGCCTTCGGGCCGCCTTTTTTATTACAATGTCCCCCACCCTCTTACTCATTCAGCCAACCAGCGAGTCAAGCAAGATGACAACAGATACCATCGTGGCCCAGGCCACCGCCCCCGGCCGTGGCGGCGTCGGCATAGTCCGCGTCTCCGGCCCTGCCGCCGAGCGGGTCGCCGAGATAGTGCTCGGCAAGCTCCCCAGGGTGCGTTATGCCGAATATCTGCCGTTCAGGGACGAGCAGGGCCAGGCGCTGGATCAGGGCATCGCCCTGCTGTTCAAGGCCCCCAACAGCTTCACCGGCGAAGACGTGCTGGAGCTGCAGGGCCATGGCGGCCCCGTCATTCTCGACATGCTGATCCGCCGCATCCTGCAGATCGACGGCATCCGCCCCGCCCGCCCGGGCGAGTTCAGCGAGCGCGCCTTCCTCAACGACAAGCTGGATCTGGCCCAGGCCGAGGCCATCGCCGATCTCATCGAAGCCTCCAGCGAGCAGGCCGCCCGCAGCGCCATGCACTCCCTCCAGGGGCAGTTCTCCGGCAAGGTTCAGCAGTTGGTGGAGAGTCTCACCCGGCTGCGCATCTATGTGGAAGCGGCCATCGACTTCCCGGATGAAGAGATCGACTTTCTCTCCGACGGCAAGGTGGCGGGTGACCTCTACGCCATCATGTCCGAGCTGGACGACGTGCGCGGCGAGGCCAAGCAGGGTGCCCTGCTGCGAGAGGGGATGAAGGTGGTGATCGCCGGTCGCCCCAACGCCGGCAAATCGAGCCTGCTCAACGCCCTCGCAGGCCGCGAGTCCGCCATCGTCACCGAGATCGCCGGTACCACCCGCGACGTGCTGCGCGAGCACATCCATCTGGATGGCATGCCGCTGCACATCATCGACACCGCGGGCCTGCGCGATACCCAGGACAAGGTGGAACAGATCGGCATCGAGCGTGCCTGGGCCGAGATCGAACAGGCCGACCGGGTGCTGTTCATGGTGGACGGCACCACCACGGATGCCGTCGATCCCCACGATATCTGGCCGGAATTCGTTGATCGGTTGCCAAAAAACATCGGCCTCACCGTGGTGCGCAACAAGGCGGACCTGACCGGCGAGGATCTGGCACCGAGCCAGGAGCAGGGCCACGCCGTCTATCGCATCTCCGCCAAGACCGAGCTGGGGCTGCCCGCCCTGCGCGAGCACCTCAAGGCCTGCATGGGCTTCCAGGGCAATACCGAGGGGGGCTTCATGGCCCGCCGCCGCCACCTGGACGCACTGGAGCGCGCCGCCGAACGGCTGCTGGTAGCCAGGGAGCAGCTTGAGGTCTATGTGGCTGGCGAACTGGTAGCCGAGGAGCTGCGCCTGGCCCAGGAGTCCCTGTCCGAGATCACCGGCGAGTTCAGCTCCGACGATCTGCTGGGCCGCATCTTCTCCAGCTTCTGCATCGGCAAGTAATGTGGTGAAAAATCAGCAATAAAAAGCAGCCATAAAGAACATAAGACATTGTAAATATTGGACTTTGTTTTTTACTGGCTGTTCTTACCTGATCTTGTTTCGTGAGAATTTACCCCGAGAGTACCCCGAAGTAACCTCTTGGGGTACTTTTGGGGGACACTCATGAAGATCAGCATCGAATACCGCGCACCGGACGCCGAAGGCAAGCGCACTGCGCGCTTAACCTACTACGCCGGCTCCTACCTTGATCCCGCCACAGGCATCCGCAAGCACAAGCGCAGCAGAGAGACCCTGGATCTCTTCCTGTACGACAAGCCGCGTACCCCGGCACAGCGGCTTCACAACAAAGAAACCCAGCGGGCAGCGGAAGCCATTCGCGCCAAGCGGCTCTTCGAATACGAGACCGGCAAACACCATCTGGATTTATCGAGCGCCCACAAGGCCAGCTTCTTTGAGTACTTCCAGGAAGTGACCGACCAAAAGGCGGCAGGCAGCAAGAGCAACTATTCCATCTGGGTGTCTACCCTCAAGCATTTGCGCCAGTACCATAAACTGCCTGATTTGACTTTCGAGGAGGTCGATCAGCTGTTCCTGGAGGGTTTTCGGCACTACCTGATGCACAAGGCCCGCACCAAAAGCGGCACGCCACTGAGCCGCAACACCCAAAGTGCCTACTTCAACAAGTTGAGGGCAGCCCTGAACCAAGCAGAGCAGGAGCGGCTGCTGATGGATAATCCGGTACGACGCGTCAAAGTCATCCAGGGAGAGAAGAACAAGCGCGTTTACCTGACCGAAGACGAGGTACGAGCCCTGGCCCAGGCCGAATGCCGCTATGACGTTCTTAAGCGCGCCTTTCTGTTCTCCTGCTGCACTGGCTTGCGCTGGTCCGACATTCACAAGCTAACCTGGGCAGAGCTTGAGCCCTTCTACGGCCATTACCGAATCGTCTTCACCCAGAAGAAGACTAGCGGCCTGCAATACCTGGATTTGAATGACATGGCGATGCAGCTGATGGGGCGCCCAGGCAAGGCAACAGAGCGGATCTTCAAGGGCCTCAAGTACTCGGCTTGGCACAACATGGAGCTCACCCGGTGGGCGTTGCAGGCCGGGATCACCAAGAAGGTCACCTTCCACAGCGCACGCCATACCTTCGCCGTCATCCAGCTTAACCGCGGCGTCGATATCTATGCCCTCTCCCGCTTGCTGGGGCACAGTGAGCTGAGAACTACCGAGATCTATGCCGACATCCTTGAATCGCGGCGCCGAGATGCCATGCTCCATTTCCCCAACGTATTGGAGTGATAGAAGATGGGACGCACCCTTGACGAGATCCTGGCCTGTGAGAAGCCTGAGGTGGTCGCAGCCGCCAGGCAGCAGGCGGAGCAGTTGCTTGGCCAGTTACCAAAAGAGGCAGAACCTGGCCAGGAAGAGCCAACAAAAGCGCCGGCGCCACCCAGCGCTGGTGTAGATGATCTTAGATAATCTAGATCGGATTTCAGGATCGCCCTGCAGCCCAAGTAGCACCTGGGTTTCGCTCAATTGGTTTGTGACCATTATCGTGAGCTTTGTGACCACTTTCGTGATGGTCTGTGACCATTATCGTGATAGCGCAGGCCGGCCTATGGTGAACCGCCCCTTGGCATGTTCATTTATTGACCAACCCAGTTCAGCCAGTTCATCCAGTGCCTTGCGGACTCGCGATTGCCGCTTGCGGTGGGTGGCCATGCTTGCCTCCTCAGGAAAGACATAAGCGACCAAGGTGTCTAATTGCACCACTCTACTCTGGCCACCATCGACCCAGGCACATAGCCGCTGATGCAACAATCTGGTGATGCTGCCATTCAGGCGCCGCACTTCTGTCATGTCGATACGAACATGACGACCAGTGCCCATAATGGCGGAGGTCAGCAAAGGATTGAGCGCCACAAAGAGCCCGTCGGTCAGGGCATCGCTGGCATAGTTCGCCAGCAGACGAAAACCGCTGCGCTGGCCAGCCACCTGCGCTATTACTGACACCTTCCACAACCGCTCGACACAGCGGCGCACCGTGTTGGTGTCACGAGGGTTGGCGTAGCCAACCTCCTTGGCCAGTTTGCGCAGGCTGCTTTTGACCACCAAGACGCGTTGCTGATTGGCGGCCCAGCGAGGCTCTAACAGGGTCCGTAAGGTGTTACCCTCCCCAGTAGCGGCAATGGGTTCGATGATGGCGCTGTAGTCCTCGATACCAGCCAGGGCAACCAGCCCCTGAAGCACGCGAAGGTCATCGGCACCCAGCGGCTCTGGCCCGGAAAACTCAATCTGATTGCCCCCACCGAATCGATACACCACATCCAGCTTGTCTCGGCGGCGCTGGCCACGAGAGATGGCTCTGAACAATCCTGGAGCCAGGCAGTGCATATGGTCGTGCCGGGCATGGGTCAATTCAAAGCAAGGCACGTTTGCCTCCCGCTCGGCGTGTTACGTCCAACCTGGCAGGGCGCAGCAGGCCATCTTCTTCTCGCACCAGCCAGCGCTCTGGTAGTGGCGGCACATAGTTGCTTTTACTAACCCCAAACCGCACGTAGCGATGGCTCTGCTGTGCCGACACGCTCAGCTGCTGCGCCTCCTTCCTGGTCATGGTGGCGAGGTAGCCCTGCCAGCGGACATTGTCTACCAGCACAGACGAACCACGGCTGGCCTGCTGCTGATCGCCAACCTCCTGGAAGGCGGCCAACTTGCTGGTGTGGTGCAAAAACAGCACGGCGCATCCCTGCCCCATGGCCAGCCGTTCCAACTGACCCAGCACCTGCGTCATGGCACAGGCCGCGTTCTCGTCGGCATTATGAAAACGCCGGAGGGTGTCGATAACGATCAACCTCACGCCCTCAGCCCAAAGGGCAATCGCTTCCAGCCATTGGCTGTCCAACAGGTTGGGGCTGGCTCCCTGAAGCGGTATCAACTTAAGGTCACGCTCAAGCGCCACACGCTGCCCTGCATCAAGGTTCTGACCCAAAGCGAACAAGCGGTGGTGTAGCACCGGCAGAGGGTCCTCGGCAGGCAGGTAGAGCACAGCTCCCTGTTCCAGCTTGCCAAGATCGAGCCAGTCCGGCCCGCCGGCTATCTGCATTGCCAACTGCAGTGCCAGCATGGATTTACCGGCACCGCCTGGTGACACCAAGGCTCCGACACAGCCCACCGGCAGCCCCGGTAAGACAAAGTCGATTGGCTTGGGAGGTTCGGTAAAGGCCGCCTGAAGATCAAGAGGCCAGTGAGATGCAATAAGCTCCCGCTCCATTACAGCCTCACAGCCCGCCATGACGGGCTTGCCGCACGTGCTTAGCCACATGCTCAGTGAGCTCTGAATCTGGGGAGATACGGTGAGAGAGCAACCAGTCCAGCAGTTCATCACGCTTAAAGTAGATCTTCTTACCCTGGGGCTTGTAATGCGGCAGGCGTTTTTCGCTAGTCAGCCGGTACACATAACCAACTGACACCCCTAGCAGCTCGGCACACTCTTCGGCACAAAGCACCTCCTTCAGCGCCTGCCCTTGCTGGCGTACCAGCTGTTTCAGCTCATAAAGCTCTTTCAGAATCGTCCCATTAGGATCGCTGTAAACTGACGGATTTTGTTCGCGCATGCAGATGGTCTCCTAGTTACAAACATCAGCATGCAAGAGCGTACCGGGAGCTTGGCGAAACCCTCGTCGCTGTAGTTGTCCGATTTGGGCACCAAGAGCGTTTTTTGCGGAGGGAAACTTTCACATGTGAAAGCCATACGTAAAACTTCATCTTCATTGATGCAAAAAAAGATCGAGCTTTGTGTTGACGGAACAGAGTCTCATCATAGACACTGGCCAAAGCATCATTAACGATGACGAGAAATTTTGTGAGATTAAAGCTGCATCAAATAGCCACAATCAGCGCCGGTTATCCGTTTCGCGGCAAGATCCCTGAGCACCCCGAGGGGAGTCTGACCGTGGTGCAGATGAAAGACACCTCGTCAGTGTTTGGTGTCGATTGGTCCGGCTGCTTGCGCAGTGAAGCAACGGGCAAGAAAGCGCCGGACTGGCTGCAAACCGGGGATATTCTGGTCGCGGCGCGAGGCAATCAAAACTATGCCGTGCTGGTTGATACCCGGCATGCCCTAATGCCAGCTGTTGCAGCCCCGCACTTTTATGTGGTGCGGCCACAACCTGATGCACTGATACCGGAATTCCTTGCCTGGCAGCTCAATCAGCTGCCCTGCCAGCGTTACTTCGAACTGCATGCCGAAGGCACCCTCACCAAGAGCATTCGCCGTACCGTGCTGGAAGAGGCCCCCATCGCAGTCCCGCCACTCACCAGGCAACACGGTATCATCGCCATGGCCCATACCCTGCGCGAAGAACAGCGGTTGCTAGAAAAGCTCATCGAGAACGGCGAGCGCATGATGAATGCCATAGCCGCAGACTTATTCAACAAGGAGGTAGAGCAATGAACGAGCAGCATCAGCCTTTTGAGCAACTCAAGCAGCTAGATGAGCGAGGCATTGAATATTGGTCTGCCAGGGCTCTGTCCAAACTATTGGGCTACTCCGAATACCGCCACTTCCTGCCGGTGCTGACCAAGGCCAAGGAGGCATGTGACAACAGCGGCCTACCTGCCTCAGACCATTTCGAGGATATCCTCGCATTGGTCACTATTGGCTCAGGCGCCCAACGCGAGCTGCAGGACGTAAAGCTCTCCCGTTACGCCTGCTACCTGGTGGTACAAAATGGCGATCCATCCAAACCCGTCATAGCAGCAGGGCAAACCTACTTTGCTGTGCAAACTCGCCGCCAGGAGCTCGCCGACGACGAAGCCTTCAAGCAACTAAGGGAAGACGAGAAACGCCTATTCCTGCGCAATGAACTGAAAGAGCATAACAAGCAACTGGTCGAAGCGGCACAGCAGGCGGGTGTGGCAACAGGCCTGGATTTCGCCATCTTCCAAAACCACGGTTATCAGGGCCTGTACGGCGGCCTGGACCAAAAGGCTATTCACGCCAAAAAAGGGCTGAAGAAAAGCCAGAAGATCCTGGATCACATGGGCTCCACCGAGCTGGCTGCCAACCTCTTTCGCGCCACCCAAACAGAAGAAAAGCTGCGCCGCGATCAGGTTCAGGGCAAACGCCAGGCCAATGAAACGCACTTCGAGGTTGGCCGAAAGGTACGCCAAACCATAGCCGAGTTGGGAGGCACCATGCCCGAGAACCTGCCCACACCGGACAACAGCATCAAACAAATAGAATCTGCCGCCAAAAAGCTGCAGGACACATCGTCAGAGGATTAAGCAGTGACCGACAAAATCAACCAAGACAGCATTAACAAAGCCCTGTGGGCCGCCTGTGACACCTTTCGCGGCACCATCAGCGCCGACACCTACAAAGACTTCATCCTCACCATGCTGTTTTTGAAGTACATCTCTGATGTATGGCAAGACCACTATGACGAGTACAAAGCCCAGTACGGCGACGAGCCACAGCTCATCGAAGAGATGATGAAAAACGAGCGCTTTGTACTGCCCAAGCAATCCAGCTTCTACGCCCTGTGGGAGCACCGCCATGAACCCGGTAACGGCGAGCGCATTGACCAAGCCCTGCACGCCATTGAAGAAGCCAACGGCACCAAACTCAAAGACGCCGGCAAAAGCGTGTTCCAGGACATCAGCTTTAACACCGACAAACTGGGTGAAGAGAAGCAGAAGAACACCATTTTGCGCCACCTCTTGGAAGACTTCGCCAAGCCGGAGCTCAACCTCAAGCCCAGTCGCGTTGGCACCCTGGATGTGATCGGCAACGCCTACGAATATCTCATCAAAAACTTTGCGGCCAGCGGCGGCCAGAAAGCCGGTGAGTTTTATACCCCGCCGGAGGTCTCTGATCTGATTGCCGAGCTGCTTGCCCCCGAACCCGGCATGAGCATTTGCGACCCGGCCTGTGGTTCTGGCTCCCTCTTGATGAAGTGTGGCCGCAAGGTGGTGGCCAACCACGGCAGTAAGCAATACGCCCTCTACGGGCAGGAAGCCATCGGCTCCACCTGGTCACTGGCCAAGATGAACATGTTCCTGCACGGCGAAGACAACCACAAAATCGAATGGGGCGACACCATCGGTAACCCTAAGCTGCTGGACAAAAACGGCGAGCTGATGCTGTTTGATATCGTTACCGCCAACCCGCCGTTCTCCTTGGATAAATGGGGCCATGACGAAGCCGAGCACGACAAGTTCAGCCGCTTTCGCCGGGGTGTACCGCCGAAAACCAAAGGCGACTATGCGTTCATCCTGCACATGATTGAAACCCTCAAACCCAAAAGCGGCCGCATGGCGGTAGTGGTGCCCCACGGCGTGCTGTTCCGGGGTTCAAGCGAAGGCAAAATCCGCCAAAAGCTGATTGACGAAAATCTGCTGGACGCCGTGATTGGCCTGCCGGAAAAGCTGTTCTTCGGCACCGGCATTCCCGCCGCCATCCTGGTGTTCCGTAAAGACAAGTTCGACGACAAAGTGATGTTTATCGACGCCAGCCGCGACTTTAAGCCAGGTAAAAACCAAAACCAGCTCACCGACGACAACATCAAGAAAATCGTCGCCACCTACAACGGCGGCGCCAATGTCGATAAATACGCCTATGTGGCCAGCCTGAAAGAGATCCAGGACAACGACTACAACCTCAATATCCCGCGCTACGTCGATACCTTTGAAGAAGAGGAAGAAATTGACCTGATGGCGGTACGCGCCGAACGCGATCAACTCAAAGCCCAACTGGTTGAGTTGGAAATCGAGATGGCGAAGTATCTTGAGGAGTTGGGATACAGCTCACAAGGTGGTTTGCAATGAAACTTCCAGATAGCTGGCAAAAAAGACCTCTGGGCGAATTATTCAAAAAAATTGTAGTGGGATACGTTGGCAATGTTAACGACCATTACTGTGATGCATCGAGGGGAATTCCATTTTATCGAACGCTTAATATTCGAGATGGTTACTTTCGTCATGATGAAATTCGTCATGTCACGAAAGAATTCAATGATAAGAATAAAAAATCACAAATTGAAAATGATGACATAGTGATTGCAAGAGTTGGTGCCAATCTTGGAATGGTTTGCAAGGTAAGCGGCCTTAGCGGTATGGCAAACATGGCTAATGCCATCATTATAAAGAACAAGTCAGCGAAAAATGCCAACTCTGACTTCTACACATACTTCCTTCTTTCGCCCTATGGGAAATCACAGATATATGCAGGGGCGGCAGGTGGTGCTCAGGGTGTATTCAACACAAAACTAACTCAAGAAATTAGTGTTCCTGTTCCTCCGCTCCCCGAACAAAATAAAATCGCCCAAATCCTCTCCACCTGGGATAAGGCCATCACCACCACCGAACAACTGCTCGCCAACAGCCAGCAGCAGAAAAAAGCCCTGATGCAACAACTGCTCACCGGCAAAAAGCGCCTGCTTGACAAAAATGGTGTGAGATTTAGTGGGGAGTGGAAGTCGTACCATTTGTCTCATGTGGCTGTAATTGTGATGGGCTCATCACCTAAATCTGAAGCATACAACGAAAATGGAATTGGTCTTCCTTTACTTCAAGGAAATGCAGATATAAAAAATCGCATTTCGGCCCCAAGGATTTTTACTTCTGAAATCACAAAAGAGTGTGAAATCGGTGACATATTACTAAGCGTTCGAGCCCCTGTTGGAACCGTCGCTATATCTGAGCATAAAGCTTGTATTGGTCGAGGAATAGCCGCATTGCATGCCAAGCCTAATTTTGACCAAAGCTTTATCTATCAATTCCTCCTTTGGTTCGAACCGAAGTGGGGCTCTCTATCCCAGGGAAGTACCTTCGAGTCAATAAATAGTGATGACATAAAAAATCTGAAGATTAAGGTGCCTAATTTCGTCGAGCAACAAAAAATCGCCGCCGTACTGTCCACCGCAGATGAGGAAATTACTGCTCTAAAACAGAAGCTCAATGCCTTAAAGCAGGAGAAAAAAGCCCTGATGCAGCAGCTATTGACAGGTAAGCGTCGGGTTCAAATTAACTAAATAGACAAGGAGTGTTTATGTCCGTATCGGAGATGTTTAAAGAGTTTCTCGACAATATCAAGGTTCAGAAATCTGACCAGTTCAAGCAACGCTACGAACAGATTACCAAGGCTTTGAATCTGAAATTCAGAGGGACGGACTCAACCACTGCGAACTCTTTGCAGGTTGGCTCATATGGCAGATACACCGGCATCAAAGGTATATCGGATCTCGATATGGTCTACATCATGCCATCATCAAAATGGGATGATTACAAAGACCATAAGCAGTCCAAGCTTCTAACCGACGTAAAGGAAGCTATTAAGTCTCGATATCCCTCTACTGACGTAAAAGTAGATGGGCTGGTTGTTTCTGTGAAATATCAGAGTTTTCACGTAGAAGTTCAGCCGGTATTCGATCGATATAACTCCGACGGGTCAGGTTACTTTGAATTTCCTCATACCGGAAATGGTGGTAGCTGGAAAAAGACCAAGCCCCGTCAGGAAATGAAAGCCGTCAAAGAGTTAAACGACGAGAAAAATAAAAACCTTCGCCTGCTGTGCAAGATGGCCAGAGCCTGGAAGAACAAGAGCGGAGCCGCCATGGGAGGTTTGCTCATCGATACCCTGGCCTACAACTTCATGAAATCCACGACTGATTATGATGACAAAAGCTACTTGTATTTTGACTGGTTAAGCAGAGATTTCTTTAAATTCCTTGCTGACCAAGATAAAAAAGATCACTACCAGGCTCCCGGCAGTAATCAGGACGTAAAAGTCAAAAAAGACTTCCGAAAAAAAGCCGAAGAAGCCTATGACCTGTGTGTTGAAGCAATAAATGCTGAAGGTACGGCCAAGGCAAATGAAAAATGGCGTGAAGTTTACGGAAGCAATTTCCCTAAAGCCGAAGCAGTCAAGGAAGCTGTAGCAAAAGCCTTGGCAACCTGGAGAGATACAGAGGAGTTCATCGAAGATCAATATCCCATTGATGTTCGCTACAACATGCGTCTGGATTGCGACGTTTCACAAAATGGCTTTAGAGAACACACCCTGTATCAGATGCTTTCTCAACGCATCCCCTTGTTAGCAAATAAAAGGCTTTTATTTAGAGTTGAGGATATAGAAGTTCCGCCACCATTCACTATAAAATGGAAGGTGTTGAACAGAGGTCTGGAAGCACAAAAAAAAGACCAAATCAGAGGGCAAATAGTGACTGATGAAGGGCACATGAGAAGGAATGAGCAAACCTCATTTAAAGGCGAGCATTTTGTTGAGTGTTACGCGATTAAAAATGATGTTGTGGTAGCTCGTGCATCCATTGATGTTCCTATTCAGTGAGGCCTATATGACAAAGTATGACTTGCTTCGAAGCATTGCCCAGAAAGGCTATGACGTAGGGTTTGGTGCCAAGAAGCATTTTGCTTCATATGACATCATTGAAAAAGCGCCGGGACTGATCAGCTTTCTATCAATGGCCTTTGGCATCATTTCTTTGGCGGTAGAAAACTCACCGACCAAATTGATCTCTTCCGGATTTGTTGTGCTAGGGGTGATTGGACTTTATGTCAGCATATGTGACCACGAAAAGGCAAAGTATGCGCAATGCGGCGTTTCTTTAACGAAGATTCTTAACGAATTGAAGGCTTTGTACTTGAATGTGAAAGCTATGGATGAGCAGGCAGATTTTTCTGATTTTGAAGCAAAACTATCAGAGCTGGAAAGTAAATATTACGCCTCCTGCATGAGCAAACAAATTCTCTTGAGCAACTGGTACGCACACTACAAGTTCTTTTGGGAACACCAGATAGACTGGATTGATGAGCAACTGAAGTTCGGACTTTTTAGAGACAAAGTCCCTCTATCGTTGTGGTTTTTGTTGCTCTGTACCCTGAGTGCTCTCGGATACTTTTGGTTCCAGCATGATGTCGTTGAGTTGTTCTGCTCTGCAATGAATAAAGCAGCAGAGGAGTAACCAGTGGATAACGACCTGATCCTCTACACAACCGACGATGGCCAATCCCAGTTAGTGCTGCGTGAACTGGGGGGGCAGGTATGGCTAACCCAACTGGAAATGGCGGAGTTGTACCAAACCAGCAAGCAGAATATCAGCAAGCACGTGAAGGCCATTTTGTCAGACAGGGAGCTGGCTGAAGGGGCAGTTGTCAACTCCAAGTTGACTACTGCGGCGGATGGCAAAGAGTACCTGACTCAGCTTTACGCACTGCCGATGATCATCGCTGTGGGCTATCGGGTACGCTCGACTCGTGGCACGCAATTTCGCCAGTGGGCAACACGTACCTTGGGCGAATACCTGACCAAGGGGTTCGCCATGGATGACGACCGCCTTAAAGACCCTAAATGGGACTACTTTGATGAACTGCTGGAACGCATCCGCGACATACGCTCGTCGGAGAAGCGTTTCTATCAGAAGGTTCGCGACCTATTGGCGTTATCTGAAGACTACCGGGCAAACGAAAAAGAGACGGGATTATTGTTTGCCGAGGTTCAAAACAAGCTGTTCTATGCCGTGACCGGCCACACCGCCGCGGAGCTGGTTGTCGAACGTGCAGCCCCCTCCAAGCCCAACATGAACCTCACCAGTTTTGCTGGCAATAAGGTGCGCAAAGCCGATGTGGTGGTCGCGAAAAATTACCTGCACGCAGACGAATTGGAGAGCCTCAATCGCTTGGTCAGCATGTTCTTCGAGTTCGCCGAGTTCAGGGCGAAAAACAAAGCCCATCTTCGCCTGCAAGATTGGCGTGAGTATGTCGATAAGTTTATGGATTTTAATGAGCAGCCACTGCTCAACAGCGCCGGGCGCATCAGTCGAAAACAGATGGAACAAATTGCCCACAAACATTACGAGGCTTTCCATTTGCAGCGCAGCAGGCAGGAGGCTCTGGCGGAAGACAAAAAAGAACTCAAGGAATTGGAAAGATTAGAGCAACGCCTGAACCAGAAAAGGAAGCAGACAAAGTGACCCAACCCGCCCCCAAATTTCAGGAAGAATACAGTGCCAAGTTACCGGCGCTGACGTTGTTAACCAACCTGGGGTGGTCCTTCCTCTCTCCTGAACAGGCGTTGGCCGCCCGGGGTGGCAAGGCCGATGAGGTGGTTTTACGCCAGGTGCTACGCAGTGAACTCCAGAAGCGCACCTTTACTTTTGCTGGCAAAAGCTACCCCCTGTCTGAAAAGGCCATTGATAACCTGATTGCCGAGGTGTGCAGCCCGGCCCTTAATGAGGGCCTGCTCACGGCTAATGAGCGCCTGTACAACCACCTGTTGTATGGCATCAGCGTGACCGAGTTTGTGGAGGGTAAAAAGGTCAATCCGACGGTTGCGCTGATTGACTGGCAAAACCCGGCCAATAACAGCTTTGTGTTTACCGAAGAGTTTACCGTTACCCGCTCTGGCGGCGTGGAAAGCCGCAGGCCCGACATAGTGTGCTTTGTAAACGGTATTCCGCTGGTGGTGATTGAGGCCAAACGCCCCGATGGCAATGCCAAAAAAGGCCCCACCATTGACGAAGGCATTTCCCAAAGCCTGCGTAACCAGCGCCATGACGAAATTCCGCTGCTGTTCGCCTATAGCCAGCTGCTGCTGTCTATTAACGGCAATGATGGCCGCTATGGCACCTGTGGCACGCCCGCTAAGTTTTGGGCCGCCTGGCGTGAAGAGGACATCAGTGATGCCCAGATGCACACCACCAAGAACAAAGCGCTTAACGACGCACAGTTGGCAAACCTCTTCAGCCATCGCCCGGCAAAAGACCTGGACTGGTACCAAAGCCTTGTCGCGGGGGGCGAGTTGGCGGTGACCGGGCAAGATCAACTGCTGATCAGCCTGTTAAGCCCTGCCCGACTATTGGAGATGACCCGTTACTTTACCTTGTTCGATAAAAAGGCCGGCAAAATCGTTGCCCGTTATCAGCAGGTGTTCGGCATCAAGCGACTGATTGAGCGCATCAATACTCGCAGCAGCACCGGCGGCCGTGAAGGCGGCGTGATCTGGCATACCACAGGGTCGGGCAAGTCATTCACCATGGTGTTTTTAAGTAAGGCGCTGATCCTGCACGACAGCCTGAAACAATGCCGCATTGTGGTGGTGACCGACCGGGTAGATTTGGAAGACCAGCTCAGCAAAACCTTTGCCTCTGGTGGTGAACTGGCCGGTAAGAAGGACAAAGCCGCCGCCATGGCCACCTCTGGCAAACGCCTGGCCGAACAGATCGGCAAAGGCACTGAGCGGATTGTCTTCTCGCTGATCCAAAAATTTAATACCGCCACCAAACTGCCGGAGTGCGTAAACAACAGCGCGGATGTGATTGTGCTGATTGATGAAGGCCACCGCAGCCAAGGCGGTGAAAACCACATCCGCATGAAGCAGGCGCTGCCCAATGCTGCTTTCGTCGCTTTTACCGGCACCCCGCTGCTAAAAGACGACAAGACCACCAATAAATTTGGCCCCATTGTCCACGCCTATACCATGCAACGCGCCGTGGAAGATAAGACCGTAACGCCACTGCTGTACGAAGAGCGCATTCCCGACTTGGACGTGAATGAACGCGCCATCGACAGCTGGTTTGAACGCATCACCGAGGGGCTTTCAGACGAACAAAAGGCCGACCTGAAGCGCAAGTTTGCCAAAAAAGGCCAAGTGTATAGCGCCGATGACCGTATCCGCCTGATTGCCCTGGATATCGCCAACCACTTCGTTAAAAACATCGACGACGGTCTAAAAGGCCAACTGGCCTGCGACAGCAAGCTGTCGGCCATCAAATACAAAAAGTACCTGGATGAGGCAGGCTTGTTTGAATCTGCCGTGGTAATGAGCCCCCCGGACAGCCGTGAAGGCAATACCGCCATAGATGAAGCCGCCACGCCGGAAGTGACCCAGTGGTGGAAAGACAACGTTGGCAGCCAGGACGAACAGGCTTACACCAAACATCTGATTGAGCGCTTCGACAAAGATGACTCTCTGAAGATCCTTATCGTGGTCGATAAGCTGCTCACCGGCTTCGATGAGCCGAAAAACGCTGTGCTGTACATCGACAAACCGCTGAAAGAGCACAACCTGATCCAGGCGATTGCGCGGGTAAATCGCCTGCATCCGAAGAAGCAGTTTGGCCTGCTCATCGACTATCGCGGCATTCTGGCGGAATTGGATACCACCATCGCCAAGTATCAGGATCTGGCCTCCCGTACCCAGGGCGGTTACGACATCAATGATATTGCTGGCCTCTACAACCAGATGAGTACCGAGTACAAGCGCCTGCCGCAGCTCTATAAGCAGCTCTGGGCCATATTCGATGGCGTCAAAAACAAGAACGATATCGAACAGTTGCGCCAGGTGCTGGTTCCAAAGATTGAAGAGCAAAAGCCTTTAGCGCCGGGAGAGAGCGGAGAGCTGGTTGACGTGCATCTAAAGGTGCGTGAAGACTTCTACGAAGCCCTAACGGCCTTCGCCAGTTGTCTGAAAGTCGCCCTGCAATCGGCCACCTTCTTTGAAGATAAAAGCTTTAGCGATGCCGACCGCCGCCACTACAAAGAAACGGTGAAGCAGTTCTCCAGCCTACGCCAACTGGTGCAGCAAGATGCTGGCGAAAGAATCGACTACGACGAATACGCCGATCAGGTGAAAAAGCTGCTGGATAAGCATGTGGTGGGTGTACAGGTCAAAGAGCCCGACGGCGTGTATGAAGTGGGCAAGATGGGCCAATCGACGCAGCCACAAGACTGGAGCGAAGATAAAACCCGCAACGAAACCGACATCATCAAGACCCGCGTAACCCGCATGATTGAGCAGGAGCTACGGGATGACCCTTACGCTCAGGAAGCCTTCTCAGCCTTGTTGCGTCAAGCCATTGAGGAAGCCGAAAAGCTGTTCGACCACCCACTGAAACAGTACATGCTGTTCCGTGAGTTTGAAGAGCAAGTACAAGACAGGCGCCTGGGGGATATTCCCGATGTGTTTGCCGGCAATCGCCACGCCCAGGCCTACTTCGGTGTATTCAAGAAAGTGCTGCCAGCCGCCTTGGCGGTGATGGACCAACAAGTGCAGGACAAATGGGTCAAGGTCGCCTTTGAAATCGACCAGGCGGTAGAAACGTCCGTTGCCGAGCACTCCATCAACCCGCAAAACATCGAAGCCGACATCCGTAAGAAGTTACTGCCGCGAATGTTCCAAGAATGCAAAGCCATTGGCGGCGGCATGGACCAGGCCAAGAACATTGTTGAGATGATTGTGCAGATCACCCGTGTGGGTTTGAGCGGACTGTAAGTTAGATGAATGTGCCGATAAAACCTCATAACCAGACCATGCACTTTCGCTACGGCGACGAGCAGATCACCGTTGAGCGAGTAAAGCGCCTGCAAGCCACGGGCAGGGTACTGATCAAGGTGCATCCGGATTGCCGGGTGATCGCATCTGCTCCCGAAGATGCCGACAACGAAGCCGTTCTATCCGCTGTAAAAAAACGGGGCCGGTGGATATATGAGCAGCTGCGTGACTTTCGCAAGCAGCTGGAGTTCACCACTGCGCGCCAGTACATCAGTGGCGAGAGCCACTACTACTTGGGTAAACAATACCTGCTGAAAGTGATAGAGGCCCCCGAACAGCTTCAAAGCGTAAAGCTGCTGCGCGGTAAGCTGGAGGTTTCTGTGCGAACAAAGTCCGCCCACAAGGTTAAAGCCCTGCTGGCTGACTGGTACAAAGCCCGCGCCAGAGAACTATTCGCCAAGCGCCTCGATGCCATGCTGGAGCAGGCACTATGGGTAGATGAACGTCCGCTACTGCGCATACTGACCATGCAAACCCAATGGGGAAGTTGTTCCCCCAATGGCCGTATCACCCTGAACCCCCACCTGGTTAAGGCGCCGAGGGAGTGCATTGATTACGTCATTCTCCATGAGCTTTGCCACATCGCCGAGCACAACCATAGCGATCGCTTCTACCGGCTGATGGGACAAGTGATGCCGGGGTGGGAGAAGACGAAAGCCAGGCTGGATGGGATGGCACATCAGCTGCTCACCGTGTGAAAGAGCAAACCATTATTCCAGATAGATAGGAATCATCGCGCCTGCTTTCCACCCCGCAGCTTGGAGTGGCCAAGGTAGCGGGTTTCAATAGGGAAGCCCGCCCCTAACATTCCAGATAGATAGGAAAGCCCTTATCAAGATTCCAGGGGCACGTTCTGAACCGACTTTCCACTATCTGGAATATCCGCACCAAGATTCCAGATAGATAGTTATGTGGAGGGGAACTGGACAGGGATTGGCCGGGGATGAGGGCGCTGATTCCACTGGTCAATAAGCCACTGGATTCCATAGTTCCAACTTTGTCACGAACGAACAAACTCAACATTTTCAATAAGTTGTTTGAACACCAACGCCTTCGGTGCCATGCTGAAATTATGTTCATTGGTGGAGCGTTTTGATGGATGCGTTCAGTTGGGGGATGGTGGGCTTGCTGGCCTTCTTCACCCTGGTATTTGTGTGGAGCCTGTATAGCTACAAGGCCCACGCACAAGAGCGGCACCATGAAACCGATCGCTGATATCGGCCTGATGGCGGTTGTGGTACTGGGCTTGATGGCACTGGGTAACACGCTATTCGCTTGGCTGCTGATCTGCCTGCCTCTGGTGTATTGGTGCTGGCCAATACTGGCATGGGCTACCAGGCGGCCCATCACGGCCAGGCTGCTGCTACTGGCCCTTGCCGCCCTCACCTGCTGGCATTGGCCCGCCGGGCTGTTCACAGCGCTGAGCATCTCGCTTATCTGGTCGGTGAAAACCCTCAAGGCAAGCCCTCGCCCACAGCGCAAGGGTGGGCCGGTCATCAAAAAGTACTACTTCTGGAACTGACTGCGCGCTTCCTTGGCCACACTGGCGATAAGGTGCCGAGAGCAGCCAAGCATCTCCTGAATTGCTGAATAGCTGTGTCCTGTCACCAACAGCCTGGCGATGTGTTGACGCTTCTTCTCATCCTTCTGCCTACCACGGTATTTGCCCTCCTCTTTGGCTTTGGCAATGCCTTGCCGCTGCCGGCGCCGCCTGTCGTCGTAGTCCTTGCGGGCCACGGCGGCCAGCATATCCAACAGCATTCCGTTGACGGCCTGCAAGATGGCGCTGGTGAAATCGGAGCCGCTGTCACCCTGTAATGCCACCCAGGAGGTTGGCAGCTCGGGGGAAACGATGGCCAGTTGCTTCTGCGCCAAGCGCGCCTTCAACGTCTGCCAGTCGCCCTGGGTTAAACGGGCAAGGCGGTCAATCTGTTCCACCAGAACAATGTCTCGGGGCCCAGCATCGCGGATAAGCCGCATCAGCTCGGGCCGGGCCAGCGTAGCCCCGGATTCGTTCTCAACATAAAAAGAGGCGATCTGGTGGCCATGCTCCCGGGCAAAGGTCACCAACTGCTCCTTGGCGCGCTCAGCGTCTTGATCGGCAGTGGAGGCTCGCAGATAAGCGCGAATGAACATCGACGTCACCCTTAAGTCTGTTTTAAATAGTTCCTCAACTTTAGTGCATTTGTCATTTTCAGAAGACGACTGCACCAGTTGATTGGGCGTAATGGCTGTTGTGCAGCCAGCTCCTGACAGTTCAATATCAGAAGTGATCTGCACCAATCTCGACTATGCTCAATACTCGTGTGCACCAAAGCGAGGTGAGCGGGGTTCTAGGGATTTTCCGTCCAAATGCGACATTCAGACTGCTAAGTGATTGATTTATTGTGACTGGCTATGTGAAGCGCCAAAAAAGTAATACCCCTCTGGAGGCCGCGGACGGCGTGGCCTCCAGAGCACTTTGTCGTTTTTGGACGGAAAATCCCTAGAACCCCAATGTTCTCGGCCTGGCGTGGCTCGGCCTGATCGGAGCGGGTTTAACCTACTTCCTTTGGTTCCGGGGGATCTCGCGACTCGAACCTACAGTTGTTTCCTTACTGGGCTTTCTCAGCCCGGGGACCGCCGTGTTGCTAGGATGGTTGTTCTTGGATCAGACGCTGAGTGCGCTTCAAATCATCGGCGTCCTGCTCGTGATCGGGAGTATCTGGCTGGGCCAACGTTCCAACCGCACTCCTAGGGCGCGTATAGCTTGCCGGAAGTCGCCTTGACCCGCATGGCATAGGCCTATCGTTTCCACGATCAGCGATCGGCTCGTTGCCCTGCGCCGCTCCAAAGCCCGCGACGCAGCGCCGGCAGGCAGAGCAAGTAGAGGGCAGCGCCTGCAATCCATGCCCACCCGTTCCACGTTGTTATAGAAGCCGCATAGATCGCCGTGAAGAGGAGGGGTCCGACGATCGAGGTCAGGCTGGTGAGCGCCGCCAGTGAGCCTTGCAGCTGCCCCTGACGTTCCTCATCCACCTGCCTGGACAACATTGTTTGCAGCGCCGGCATTCCGATGCCACCCGAAGCAAGCAGGACCATGATCGGGAACGCCATCCATCCCCGTGTCGCGAAGGCAAGCAGGATGTAGCCTGTGCCGTCGGCAATCATTCCGAGCATGAGTGCCCGCCTTTCGCCGAGCCGGGCGGCTACAGGGCCGGTGATCATTGCCTGGGCGAGTGAATGCAGAATGCCAAATGCGGCAAGCGAAATGCCGATCGTGGTCGCGTCCCAGTGAAAGCGATCCTCGCCGAAAATGACCCAAAGCGCGGCCGGCACCTGTCCGACAAGTTGCATGATGAAGAAGACCGCCATCAGGGCGGCGACGACGGTCATGCCCCGGGCCCACCGGAACGAAGCGAGCGGGTTGAGAGCCTCCCGGCGTAACGGCCGGCGTTCGCCTTTGTGCGACTCCGGCAAAAGGAAACAGCCCGTCAGGAAATTGAGGCCGTTCAAGGCTGCCGCGGCGAAGAACGGAGCGTGGGGGGAGAAACCGCCCATCAGCCCACCGAGCACAGGTCCCGCGACCATCCCGAACCCGAAACAGGCGCTCATGAAGCCGAAGTGCCGCGCGCGCTCATCGCCATCAGTGATATCGGCAATATAAGCGCCGGCTACCGCCCCAGTCGCCCCGGTGATGCCGGCCACGATCCGCCCGATATAGAGAACCCAAAGGAAAGGCGCTGTCGCCATGATGGCGTAGTCGACAGTGGCGCCGGCCAGCGAGACGAGCAAGATTGGCCGCCGCCCGAAACGATCCGACAGCGCGCCCAGCACAGGTGCGCAGGCAAATTGCACCAACGCATACAGCGCCAGCAGAATGCCATAGTGGGCGGTGACGTCGTTCGAGTGAACCAGATCGCGCAGGAGGCCCGGCAGCACCGGCATAATCAGGCCGATGCCGACAGCGTCGAGCGCGACAGTGCTCAGAATTACGATCAGGGGTCTGTTGGGTTTCACGTCTGGCCTCCGGACCAGCCTCCGCTGGTCCGATTGAACGCGCGGATTCTTTATCACTGATAAGTTGGTGGACATATTATGTTTATCAGTGATAAAGTGTCAAGCATGACAAAGTTGCAGCCGAATACAGTGATCCGTGCCGCCCTGGACCTGTTGAACGAGGTCGGCGTAGACGGTCTGACGACACGCAAACTGGCGGAACGGTTGGGGGTTCAGCAGCCGGCGCTTTACTGGCACTTCAGGAACAAGCGGGCGCTGCTCGACGCACTGGCCGAAGCCATGCTGGCGGAGAATCATACGCATTCGGTGCCGAGAGCCGACGACGACTGGCGCTCATTTCTGATCGGGAATGCCCGCAGCTTCAGGCAGGCGCTGCTCGCCTACCGCGATGGCGCGCGCATCCATGCCGGCACGCGACCGGGCGCACCGCAGATGGAAACGGCCGACGCGCAGCTTCGCTTCCTCTGCGAGGCGGGTTTTTCGGCCGGGGACGCCGTCAATGCGCTGATGACAATCAGCTACTTCACTGTTGGGGCCGTGCTTGAGGAGCAGGCCGGCGACAGCGATGCCGGCGAGCGCGGCGGCACCGTTGAACAGGCTCCGCTCTCGCCGCTGTTGCGGGCCGCGATAGACGCCTTCGACGAAGCCGGTCCGGACGCAGCGTTCGAGCAGGGACTCGCGGTGATTGTCGATGGATTGGCGAAAAGGAGGCTCGTTGTCAGGAACGTTGAAGGACCGAGAAAGGGTGACGATTGATCAGGACCGCTGCCGGAGCGCAACCCACTCACTACAGCAGAGCCATGTAGACAACATCCCCTCCCCCTTTCCACCGCGTCAGACGCCCGTAGCAGCCCGCTACGGGCTTTTTCATGCCCTGCCCTAGCGTCCAAGCCTCACGGCCGCGCTCGGCCTCTCTGGCGGCCTTCTGGCGCTCCTGCTGCGGCGTCCGCTCGTGGGCCGTGGCGCGGGTCCGCGCGCCGGCCTCGTGCGCCTGGCGCTCGCGGGCGAGGTCCAGGGCGGCCGTCTATGGGGTTCTAGGGATTTTCCGTCCAAATGCGACATTCAGACTGCTAAGTGATTGATTTATTGTGACTGGCTATGTGAAGCGCCAAAAAAGTAATACCCCTCTGGAGGCCGCGGACGGCGTGGCCTCCAGAGCACTTTGTCGTTTTTGGACGGAAAATCCCTAGAACCCCGGGAAGGCGTCGACAGCTATCTGGCCGTACTGGACGCGCAACGCCTGCTGTTCAGCTCGCAGCAGCAGCTGGTATTGAATCAGCTGGCGCAGCTCAATAGCGAGATCGATCTGTACCGGGCATTGGGCGGCGGCTGGCACACGGCGTCAGTGGCGCCAGCTGCCGCCAGCGCCGATCCCGAAGCATGAAGTGTTGTCATCTGTTTTTCATGAGGAAACAAATCATGTTGTTGAGATCCTTGCCGGCCGGCGCACTGGCTGCGGCCTTGCTTGCCACGCCCGCCGTTGGTGCAGAATTGTCTGCCGCGGTGGGCGCCACGGGCCAGGGCGGCGCCACGTTGCGCATCGGTGCGTCAAAGCCCTGGGAAGCGCGCTGGTTCGACAGCGGCACGGGGCACCTTTCCGGTTACTGGGACGCGGGCTACACCTATTGGGTGGGCGGCAAAGAGGCTTCCGGAGCCCATTACGCCTCCCTAAATAAACCCGGCTTCGCGCTGGTGACGCAGAGCCAAGATCACTACGGTTTCGCCCTCTAGGCGGTAACGCGCCAGATAACCACTGTCCCCAAAGGGGATGACCCACTCGCGGAACACCTCCGGGAGCCCTTCAATAGGACGCCCCATCGCGGGTTGTTGCCCGAGCTGGGCCAGCGCCGAACGGATGGTTTGGGCTGCTCGCTGTGCAACAACTGGGCTCTTACTGTGCAAGAACTCGCGCAGCCGTTTAAGGTCACGCAGAGCAGCCGGAGAGAGGATCACTTGTGGCATGCAGGTGCACCACCTTCAATCTCGGTGCCCCAACCAGCCAACCACTGATCGGTCTCCTCAAGAGAGACATGCAAACCAGTCTCCTGAAACTCCTGCCAAGCATCGAGGGTATCGCGGCGGAACGCCTCCTTGCGCTCTTCGCGCTCAACATACTGGGTGATAGCTTCGCGCATCATCCAGTGCGCTGAACGGTCGCGGGCAGCAGCTAGCTGCTTGATCCGGCTTTGGGTATCGCTATCAAGTTTGATAGACATGGGTTTGGTAGCTGCGGACATAAGACCTCACTGTTAGCCAAAGGTATTACCTAGCGATACCTAAATTTACCACGCAATCTAAGCGCCGTCACAACCCGATTGCAGTACTGCAATGTCGCCCCCGAACTGGGGCGACTAGCGCAGTCTATCGCCACTGGCTCGGGGGCCGCCAAGCGCAGCGCGGCAGAGCGGGCTAGACCTTCATCCAGCGCAGCAACAGAGCCAGCGCCGCAATCCATGCCGCCACGTTCCAGGAAGGCCCCGCCAAGGCGCTGTAAAGTGGCCCCAGCGCCAGCCAGTCAGCCGCCCAGTACAGCAGGGCTTTCGCCGCGAACACGGCGGCCAGCGCCGCCACTGTGTGCCACAACATCAACCCCGGAAATCTATCGCTCAACCACATCGGCACCACCTCCCTTCAATCCAACTGAAGGCCTGCATCGAGGAGCCGCTGCCGCCACTCGGGGGTTCTAGGGATTTTCCGTCCAAATGCGACATTCAGACTGCTAAGTGATTGATTTATTGTGACTGGCTATGTGAAGCGCCAAAAAAGTAATACCCCTCTGGAGGCCGCGGACGGCGTGGCCTCCAGAGCACTTTGTCGTTTTTGGACGGAAAATCCCTAGAACCCCTGAGCATGGCGACGGACACCCCACGGATTCCAGAACAAGGCGTGGCCACTCTGCCTGATGAGGCTTGGGAGCGTGCGCGCCGTCGTGCGGAGATCATCAGTCCGTTGGCGCAGTCGGAGACGGTCGGGCACGAAGCGGCCGATATGGCGGCTCAGGCGCTGGGCTTGTCTCGGCGCCAGGTATACGTTCTGATCCGGCGTGCCCGGCAAGGCAGCGGCCTCGTGACGGATCTGGTGCCCGGCCAGTCCGGTGGAGGTAAAGGTAAGGGGCGCTTGCCGGAACCGGTCGAGCGCGTCATCCACGAGCTACTGCAAAAGCGGTTCCTGACCAAGCAGAAGCGCAGCCTAGCGGCCTTTCACCGCGAAGTCACTCAGGTGTGCAAGGCTCAAAAACTGCGAGTGCCGGCGCGCAATACCGTGGCCTTACGGATCGCTAGCCTTGACCCGCGCAAGGTCATCCGCCGGCGGGAAGGCCAGGATGCCGCTCGTGACCTACAAGGTGTGGGCGGCGAGCCTCCTGCCGTGACCGCGCCGCTGGAGCAGGTGCAGATAGACCATACGGTCATCGACCTGATCGTGGTCGATGACCGCGACCGGCAACCTATTGGCCGCCCGTACCTGACCCTCGCCATCGACGTGTTCACCCGCTGCGTGCTCGGCATGGTCGTCACGCTGGAAGCGCCGTCTGCCGTTTCGGTTGGCCTGTGCCTCGTGCATGTCGCCTGCGACAAGCGCCCTTGGCTGGAAGGACTGAACGTGGAAATGGATTGGCAGATGAGCGGCAAGCCCTTGCTGCTCTACCTAGACAACGCGGCCGAGTTCAAGAGCGAGGCCCTGCGCCGGGGTTGCGAGCAGCATGGCATCCGGCTGGACTATCGCCCGCTGGGACAGCCGCACTATGGCGGCATCGTGGAACGGATCATCGGCACGGCGATGCAGATGATTCACGACGAACTGCCGGGAACGACCTTCTCCAACCCTGACCAGCGCGGCGACTACGATTCCGAAAACAAGGCCGCCCTGACGCTGCGCGAGCTAGAGCGCTGGCTCACATTGGCGGTCGGCACCTACCACGGTTCGGTGCACAACGGCCTGCTCCAACCGCCGGCCGCGCGCTGGGCCGAGGCCGTGGCGCGTGTCGGCGTACCGGCCGTCGTCACACGCGCTACTTCGTTCCTGGTCGATTTTCTGCCGATCCTCCGGCGCACGCTGACCCGCACCGGCTTTGTCATCGACCACATCCACTACTACGCCGATGCGCTCAAGCCGTGGATTGCGCGGCGTGAACGCTGGCCGTCCTTTCTGATCCGGCGCGATCCGCGCGACATCAGCCGTATCTGGGTCCTGGAACCGGAGGGACAGCATTACCTGGAAATTCCCTACCGTACCTTGTCGCATCCGGCTGTCACCCTCTGGGAACAACGGCAGGCGCTGGCGAAACTGCGGCAGCAAGGGCGCGAACAGGTGGATGAGTCGGCGCTGTTCCGCATGATCGGCCAGATGCGTGAGATTGTGACCAGCGCGCAGAAGGCCACACGCAAGGCGCGGCGTGACGCGGATCGCCGCCAGCACCTCAAGACATCAGCTCGGCCGGACAAGCCCGTTCCGCCGGATACGGATATTGCCGACCCGCAGGCAGACAACTTGCCACCCGCCAAACCGTTCGACCAGATTGAGGAGTGGTAGCCGTGGACGAATATCCCATCATCGACCTGTCCCACCTGCTGCCGGCGGCCCAGGGCTTGGCCCGTCTTCCGGCGGACGAGCGCATCCAGCGCCTTCGCGCCGACCGCTGGATCGGCTATCCGCGCGCAGTCGAGGCGCTGAACCGGCTGGAAGCCCTTTATGCGTGGCCAAACAAGCAACGCATGCCCAACCTGCTGCTGGTTGGCCCGACCAACAATGGCAAGTCGATGATCGTCGAGAAGTTCCGCCGCACCCACCCGGCCAGCTCCGACGCCGACCAGGAGCACATCCCGGTGTTGGTCGTGCAGATGCCGTCCGAGCCGTCCGTGATCCGCTTCTACGTCGCGCTGCTCGCCGCGATGGGCGCGCCGCTGCGCCCACGCCCACGGTTGCCGGAAATGGAGCAACTGGCTCTGGCACTGCTGCGCAAGGTCGGCGTGCGCATGCTGGTGATCGACGAGCTGCACAACGTGCTGGCCGGCAACAGCGTCAACCGCCGGGAATTCCTCAACCTGCTGCGCTTCCTCGGCAACGAACTGCGCATCCCGTTGGTTGGGGTAGGCACGCGCGACGCCTACCTAGCCATCCGCTCCGATGACCAGTTGGAAAATCGCTTCGAGCCGATGATGCTGCCGGTATGGGAGGCCAACGACGATTGCTGCTCACTGCTGGCCAGCTTCGCCGCTTCGCTCCCGCTGCGCCGGCCTTCCCCAATTGCCACGCTGGACATGGCTCGCTACCTGCTCACACGCAGCGAGGGCACCATAGGGGAACTGGCGCACTTGCTGATGGCGGCGGCCATCGTCGCCGTGGAGAGCGGCGAGGAAGCGATCAACCATCGCACACTCAGCATGGCCTGTCGACAACCTCTCGCGCAACCAAGACATCGCGGTCGGACTGCAAGTGATCTTGAAGCCACGGGCCCGTCCCACCCCGACATGGACCTCGATGCCCGAACGGACGTTAGATTTCGAGTTCTAGGCGTTCTGCGATGAAGGTTGGATCCCAGCCGGGATTGAAAGTGTCGACGTGGGTGAATCCGAGCCGCTCGTATAGGCCACGCAGGTTCGGGTGGCAGTCGAGCCGCAGCTTGGCGCACCCCTGCGTTCGCGCGGCATGGCGGCAAGCCTCGATCAGCGCGGAGCTGACACCCCGGCCCGCATGTGTCCGTCGCACCGCGAGCTTGTGCAGATATGCGGCCTCCCCCTTGAGGGCGTCGGGCCAGAACTCGGGATCCTCGGCCGACAAGGTGCAACAGCCGACGATGCCGTCGCTGCAACTCGCGACTAGGAGCTCGGATCTCAGGACGAAGGTCTCCGCGAATGTCCGGTCGATCCGCGCGACGTCCCAGGCGGGCGTTCCCTTGGCGGACATCCACGCCGCAGCGTCGTGCATCAGCCGCACAACCTCGTCGATATCACCCGAGCAGGCGACCCGAACGTTCGGAGGCTCCTCGCTGTCCATTCGCTCCCCTGGCGCGGTATGAACCGCCGCCTCATAGTGCAGTTTGATCCTGACGAGCCCAGCATGTCTGCGCCCACCTTCGCGGAACCTGACCAGGGTCCGCTAGCGGGCGGCCGGAAGGTGAATGCTAGGCATGATCTAACCCTCGGTCTCTGGCGTCGCGACTGCGAAATTTCGCGAGGGTTTCCGAGAAGGTGATTGCGCTTCGCAGATCTCCAGGCGCGTGGGTGCGGACGTAGTCAGCGCCATTGCCGATCGCGTGAAGTTCCGCCGCAAGGCTCGCTGGACCCAGATCCTTTACAGGAAGGCCAACGGTGGCGCCCAAGAAGGATTTCCGCGACACCGAGACCAATAGCGGAAGCCCCAACGCCGACTTCAGCTTTTGAAGGTTCGACAGCACGTGCAGCGATGTTTCCGGTGCGGGGCTCAAGAAAAATCCCATCCCCGGATCGAGGATGAGCCGGTCGGCAGCGACCCCGCTCCGTCGCAAGGCGGAAACCCGCGCCTCGAAGAACCGCACAATCTCGTCGAGCGCGTCTTCGGGTCGAAGGTGACCGGTGCGGGTGGCGATGCCATCCCGCTGCGCTGAGTGCATAACCACCAGCCTGCAGTCCGCCTCAGCAATATCGGGATAGAGCGCAGGGTCAGGAAATCCTTGGATATCGTTCAGGTAGCCCACGCCGCGCTTGAGCGCATAGCGCTGGGTTTCCGGTTGGAAGCTGTCGATTGAAACACGGTGCATCTGATCGGACAGGGCGTCTAAGAGCGGCGCAATACGTCTGATCTCATCGGCCGGCGATACAGGCCTCGCGTCCGGATGGCTGGCGGCCGGTCCGACATCCACGACGTCTGATCCGACTCGCAGCATTTCGATCGCCGCGGTGACAGCGCCGGCGGGGTCTAGCCGCCGGCTCTCATCGAAGAAGGAGTCCTCGGTGAGATTCAGAATGCCGAACACCGTCACCATGGCGTCGGCCTCCGCAGCGACTTCCACGATGGGGATCGGGCGAGCAAAAAGGCAGCAATTATGAGCCCCATACCTACAAAGCCCCACGCATCAAGCTTTTGCCCATGAAGCAACCAGGCAATGGCTGTAATTATGACGACGCCGAGTCCCGACCAGACTGCATAAGCAACACCGACAGGGATGGATTTCAGAACCAGAGAAAGAAAATAAAATGCGATGCCATAACCGATTATGACAACGGCGGAAGGGGCAAGCTTAGTAAAGCCTTCGCTAGATTTTAATGCGGATGTTGCGATTACTTCGCCAACTATTGCGATAACAAGAAAAAGCCAGCCTTTCATGATATATCTCCCAATTTGTGTAGGGCTTATTATGCACGCTTAAAAATAATAAAAGCAGACTTGACCTGATAGTTTGGCTGTGAGCAATTATGTGCTTAGTGCATCTAACGCTTTTAGCAGGGGCGCGACGTCAGGAGCGTCCCTTGCCTAAACTTGTTAAGGCATTTGTGAACAAACGCCACCAGTATTTTGGTTTAGAACCAATGCATACTTCATACGAATACAGCCTATCTCGAATCAAGCAGGAACCATCCAAGATTGGCATAAAAGGTACATTCAACCTTTTCACTGCATCCCATTGGTGCACGTACTCGGTCTTGCAACTCGGACACTTTGGGTTTGCACCAGGAACAAACCTACCCCCGCAAGGGCAATCTGGAAGAGTTGCTGCTATTCGATCCAAGAGCTCTTGATTGATTTCATTTTCATACAGTAATGCATGGTCCTGCTCTCTATGGATTACATTCGAGCAAGTATCACAGAAAAAATGCGGGCAACTGTCGCTCATGCCGCTCGATTGCCAGGCAGGAGTTTCCTTCCCACACTTTGGGTTTGGGCATTTCATTCTTCCTATCCATGGTGCATTCGCTTCGTAATGTACGATTTTCATGTAGCCTTAACGCCTGGCACAGCGGATCGCAAACCTGGCGCGGCTTTTGGTACAAAAGGCGTGACAGGTTTGCGAATCCGTTGCTGCCACTTGTTAACCCTTTTGCCAGATTTGGTAACTATAATTTATGTTAGAGGCGAAGTCTTGGGTAAAAACTGGCCTAAAATTGCTGGGGATTTCAGGAAAGTAAACATCACCTTCCGGCTCGATGTCTATTGTAGATATATGTAGTGTATCTACTTGATCGATCAGGCTTTTGTATATCTCCCCACCACCTGAAACAATGACATGATCCGTTATTTTCTTTAGGTTGGTTAAAGCATCTTTAATTGATGGAAAGATCAATACGTTCTCATTGTCAGATGTAAAACTTGAACGTGTTACGACCGCATACTTTCGGTTGGGTAATGCTCCCATTGATTCAAAAGTCTTGCGTCCAACCAACAGCCATTGGTTATAGGTAATAGCTTTAAACAGGAGCTGTTCACCTTTGGCACTCCATGGAATATCAGGGCCATTCCCGATAACTCCATTCTTCGATATAGCTACCATTAGTGATAGTTTCACAATTCTTCCTCAGAGGTTAACGTTTGACATGAGGGGCGGCCAAGGGCGCCAGCCCTTGGACGTCCCCCTCGATGGAAGGGTTAGGCATCACTGCGTGTTCGCTCGAATGCCTGGCGTGTTTGAACCATGTACACGGCTGGACCATCTGGGGTGGTTACGGTACCTTGCCTCTCAAACCCCGCTTTCTCGTAGCATCGGATCGCTCGCAAGTTGCTCGGCGACGGGTCCGTTTGGATCTTGGTGACCTCGGGATCATTGAACAGCAACTCAACCAGAGCTCGAACCAGCTTGGTTCCCAAGCCTTTGCCCAGTTGTGATGCATTCGCCAGTGACTGGTCTATTCCGCGTACTCCTGGATCGGTTTCTTCTTCCCACCATCCGTCCCCGCTTCCAAGAGCAACGTACGACTGGGCATACCCAATCGGCTCTCCATTCAGCATTGCAATGTATGGAGTGACGGACTCTTGCGCTAAAACGCTTGGCAAGTACTGTTCCTGTACGTCAGCAAGTGTCGGGCGTGCTTCTTCTCCGCCCCACCACTCGACGATATGAGATCGATTTAGCCACTCATAGAGCATCGCAAGGTCATGCTCAGTCATGAGGCGCAGTGTGACGGAATCGTTGCTGTTGGTCACGATGCTGTACTTTGTGATGCCTAACACCTGAGTTAAGCCGCGCCGCGAAGCGGCGTCGGCTTGGACGAATTGTTAGGCCGCATATCGCGACCTGAAAGCGGCACGCAAGACCTCAACCTTTTCCGCCCCGAGTGAGGTGCATGCGAGCCTGTAGGACTCTATGTGCTTTGTAGGCCAGTCCACTGGTGGTACTTCATCGGCATAGTAAAAGTAATCCCAGATGATCGCCTCCCAGCTGTTACAACGGACTGGCCGCCCGGCGATGACGCCCTCAGCCGCCTCTGGGCACGAGCCCTGCGGAGCCTCCGCGATTTCATACGCTTCGTCTGCCCACCAAGCAGGTTCGCAGTCAAGTAACTCATCCCCGATCTCCGCTAAGAATCCATAGTCCAACTCCTCCATGACGCGCCCGCCGAGCATTTCAACTATTGCCTCGAGCTCGCCGCGCCTCTCGCCGGGAAACGTCAGATCAATATCATCGTGCTTGCGTGTTACACGCCCTAGCCGTGCATCGATCGCCCAGCCCCCACCGATCCAGAGCGGCAGATTTCGCTCATCTGCCGCAGCTAGAATTTTGTGTATCAATGTGACCTGCGTTGTGTCCATGCGGCCTAACTTTGTTTTAGGGCGACTGCCCTGCTGCGTAACATCGTTGCTGCTCCATAACATCAAACATCGACCCACGGCGTAACGCGCTTGCTGCTTGGATGCCCGAGGCATAGACTGTACAAAAAAACAGTCATAACAAGCCATGAAAACCGCCACTGCGCCGTTACCACCGCTGCGTTCGGTCAAGGTTCTGGACCAGTTGCGTGAGCGCATACGCTACTTGCATTACAGCTTACGAACCGAACAGGCTTATGTCCACTGGGTTCGTGCCTTCATCCGTTTCCACGGTGTGCGTCACCCGGCAACCTTGGGCAGCAGCGAAGTCGAGGCATTTCTGTCCTGGCTGGCGAACGAGCGCAAGGTTTCGGTCTCCACGCATCGTCAGGCATTGGCGGCCTTGCTGTTCTTCTACGGCAAGGTGCTGTGCACGGATCTGCCCTGGCTTCAGGAGATCGGAAGACCTCGGCCGTCGCGGCGCTTGCCGGTGGTGCTGACCCCGGATGAAGTGGTTCGCATCCTCGGTTTTCTGGAAGGCGAGCATCGTTTGTTCGCCCAGCTTCTGTATGGAACGGGCATGCGGATCAGTGAGGGTTTGCAACTGCGGGTCAAGGATCTGGATTTCGATCACGGCACGATCATCGTGCGGGAGGGCAAGGGCTCCAAGGATCGGGCCTTGATGTTACCCGAGAGCTTGGCACCCAGCCTGCGCGAGCAGCTGTCGCGTGCACGGGCATGGTGGCTGAAGGACCAGGCCGAGGGCCGCAGCGGCGTTGCGCTTCCCGACGCCCTTGAGCGGAAGTATCCGCGCGCCGGGCATTCCTGGCCGTGGTTCTGGGTTTTTGCGCAGCACACGCATTCGACCGATCCACGGAGCGGTGTCGTGCGTCGCCATCACATGTATGACCAGACCTTTCAGCGCGCCTTCAAACGTGCCGTAGAACAAGCAGGCATCACGAAGCCCGCCACACCGCACACCCTCCGCCACTCGTTCGCGACGGCCTTGCTCCGCAGCGGTTACGACATTCGAACCGTGCAGGATCTGCTCGGCCATTCCGACGTCTCTACGACGATGATTTACACGCATGTGCTGAAAGTTGGCGGTGCCGGAGTGCGCTCACCGCTTGATGCGCTGCCGCCCCTCACTAGTGAGAGGTAGGGCAGCGCAAGTCAATCCTGGCGGATTCACTACCCCTGCGCGAAGGCCATCGGTGCCGCATCGAACGGCCGGTTGCGGAAAGTCCTCCCTGCGTCCGCTGATGGCCGGCAGCAGCCCGTCGTTGCCTGATGGATCCAACCCCTCCGCTGCTATAGTGCAGTCGGCTTCTGACGTTCAGTGCAGCCGTCTTCTGAAAACGACAGTTTTTGTGTCATTTTCAGAAGACGACTGCACCAGACAACGCGGTTTGAAGGCTGTTGTGCAGTCGTCTATTGAACGAACAGTATCAGGAGTCCGCTGCACGAATGATGACCTCAAGCCGGTTCTGGTCGCGCTGGCGACCGATCAGCCCCTGGATGTGCGATACCGCGACCACGATCTTTCCGGCGATTGGGCGGGCTACCGCGAATGCCACATCAAGCCCGACCTGCTGCTGATCTACCGCAAGTCCGACGCCGACACCCTGCGACTGGCGCGGCTTGGCTCCCATAGCGAGCTGTTCGGCTGATGCCAGTCGCCTTGTCCGCCAAACGATCATTAGGCGGCCAAACCGGACGCCTGTCCGAAAACATCTTGCGCAACGGGATGACGGACAATAAGATAGGCGGACGGTATAACGGACAAATGGGCGGAAATGGCACTCATCGGCTATGCGCGGGTATCGACGGCGGAACAGGACACCGCCTTGCAGACGGATGCGCTGCGCAATGCAGGCTGCGAACGGGTTTTCGAGGACACGGCATCCGGGGCCAAGGCAGACCGGCCCGGCTTGGCCGATGCGCTGGCTTATCTGCGCGATGGCGATGTGCTGGTCGTCTGGCGGCTGGATCGGCTTGGCCGCTCCCTGCCGCACCTGATTGAGACGGTCGGCAAGCTGGAAGCACGGGGCGTCGGCTTCCGCTCGTTGACTGAAAACATCGACACCACCACGCCGGGCGGACGGCTCATCTTCCATGTGTTCGGTGCGCTGGGCCAGTTCGAGCGCGACCTGATCCGCGAGCGCACCAAGGCCGGGTTGACCGCTGCCGCCGCACGCGGGCGCAAAGGCGGACGCAAGCCGGTTGTCACTGCCGACAAGTTGCAACGAGCGCGGGAGCTTGTCGCCAACGGCTTGAATGTCCGCGAGGCCGCCGCACGCCTCAAGGTAGGAAAAACCGCTCTCTACGCTGCCTTGCAGGCGGCCAGTTCTGGCAGTGCAGCCGACTCCTGATATTTCGTGCAGTCGCCTTCTGAAAACGACAGCATTTTAAATGGTTCCAAAATAGTTTTTTGCCACCCGAGATGTAGTTCCCATTAGGTATACCTTTTTAGAACCACCACATGACGATCGAAACACAACCTTTCGATAGCCTTTTGATCTGACAGCACAAACTTTAAGTGTGATCCGTCATCACAAAGTCGCTTTTGAGTTGTATTTGAGTATTTAAGCGACGTTGCTCACCATTCCTGATCTGCTGAATGGGATGCCAAAGGAGGAAATCTACAGAAGCTGGGCTTTGAGGTGAGTCATCTTTTCGACTCACCGAACAAGCCAGCAGCCAAGCGTAGCGCGGCAGTTCTTTACCCCATGGCTTGGTAATCTCCCCGTCTGCTGTTCTCTTACCCGCTATAGGGGATAAATGTTAGATACCGCCTACAGCGTGTAAGTTACATTTACCACCTGTAACAGGTAAATATTGATATACCTGCCATAGCGTGTAAATTGGAAGAAGGCACGCTACCAGGTTGTCGAATCATGAAAGTAACCAGCGCCAAGCAGCTGAGCGCCTGTATCAAGGATGCCAGGCTTTCTCAAAAGCTCTCTCAAGGCAAAGTGGCCGAGAAAGTGGGGATTAGGCAAGACACAGTCTCCAGCTTCGAGCTCAATCCTGAGTCCACCAAGCTGGAAACCCTGTTCAAGATCCTCGCAGCACTCGAATTGTCAGTGGATATCAAACCCCGCAATGAGTCATCCGAGAGTCCGGCATCGGGCTGGAAGGAGGAGTGGTAATGGCCAATCTGGCTGTCTACATGAACGGCTATCGGGTAGGCACATTCACCAAAACTACCAGCGGCGCCCATCAGTTTCAGTACCATGAGTCATGGCTAGCACAACCGGGCAGCCGTCCGATCTCACTCTCCATGCCATTGCGCCATCAGGCCTACCGGGGCGATGAAGCCTATAACTTCTTCGACAACCTGCTGCCAGATAATACGGAGGTGAGAAACAGGGTTGTAGCACGCTATCAAGCGGCATCAACCCAGCCCTTCGATCTGCTCAGTTGCATTGGCCAGGATAGCGTAGGGGCATTACAGCTGGTTACCGAAGGGCACGATGTTCCAGATGTCAGGCGAATCGACTACAAGGCACTTTCCGATGACGAGCTCGAGCAGATCCTGACCAGCTACAAATCAGGAATCCCTTTGGGGATGGTCAGGGAGCAAGAGGAGTTCCGGATCTCTATCGCCGGGGCGCAA
>NZ_JBFODR010000017.1:0-84755 GCF_040908425.1 Aeromonas sp. R2-1 | reverse complement strand
GACATTGAAAATCAAAAATTGTTTTTGATGCTCGATGCTGTGAGTGCCCACACAGATTGCTTGATTCAAATTGTTAAAGAGCGACGCAGCTTTTGCTGCTGCGGGAGTGGCATTCTACTCAACCGCCTTCTCGAGTCAAGCCTTATTTGCAAAGGCTTTTCGAGGTTACCGACATGGTTGTTTGCGTTGCCGCTTGCCCTGTCGATGGAGGCGCATTATAGAGACATAGAGCACATTGGCAAGCTCTCATCGCAATAAAATTGCAAAAAAATGCCAATTCTTAGTTATTCATATCAAAACACAGTTTTTATACAGACTTACCCACAGGGCAAACCCAGAAAGGGCTCATTCTGCACCCTATTACCTCCCGTTCCTCTCTGCCCGTCTCCTCTTCGAAGGGTTGCTGACCATATCAATCCACATATAAAGGAAGAGAATCGCAAAGTGACGCTCAGACCAGTCCTGCCTCAGCAACCCAAGCAGCGATCAGCTCGGCTGCCGCCATGGAGCGGCAACCCGATATGTTCTGCCCGGCCCAGAGTGGCGAGAAACCGCTGTCACCCGCCTTTTCGGCTGCGGCACGCAACGGAGCCAATGCGCCGCTGGCATACGGGAAGTCTGGCGGCAGCACCGAAAGGGGGCCGAGTTCCCGCATCAAGCGGTTGACTATCCCCCGCGCCGGACGGCCGCTGAACAGATTGGTCAGTGCGGTGTGTTGGCCATGCCTCCCCTGCAGAGCCGCACGGTGCAGGGACGAGGTCGTCGCCTCGTGGCAACAGAGGAACGCCGTTCCCATCTGGACTGCGCTGGCCCCCAGTGTCAAGGCAACCTTGATCCCCTTGCCGTCGACTATGCCCCCGGCGGCGATGACAGGCAGATCCACTGCCGCCACTACCTGTGGTAGAAGGGTAAAGGTGCCCTGCTGCAAGCTGAGATCCTCACTCAGGAAGTGGCCGCGATGGCCACCCGCCTCCAGCCCCTGGGCGATGACGGCATCGGCTCCGTGGTCAGCAAGCCACTGCGCTTCTGCCACCGTGGTGGCGCTGGCAAACACTTTTGCGCCTGTGGCTTTTACCTGGGCAAGCAATTCGGGCTCGGGCAAGCCGAAGTGGAAACTGACCACGGCAGGTCTGAACTCTGCAAGCAGGGCCGCATGCTCGTCATTGAAGGGGGCCCGAGAGGGGGCTCGCGACGGCGCTGCGGCATCCACCCCGAACTCGGCGTAATAGGGTAACAGTACCTGGCGCCAGCGCTGCTCCGCTGCCGGTTCCGGCTCCTGCTGCCGATGGCAAAAGAAGTTGATGTTGTATGGACCCGGCCCGCTGGCGGCGAGGCGGCTCAGCTCCTGGCGCAGCTCGGCACCACTCAGCATGGCGGCAGGCAGGGAGCCCAGTGCCCCCGCACTGGTCGCCGCCATCGCCAGGGCGCTGTTCTGCACGCCCGCCATGGGGGCCTGAATGACGGGATAGCGCATCCCCAGTTCGGCAAAGAGCGTCATATGACGGTTTCCTGTTTCTGATGGTGAGTCTGCCTGTGCGCCAGAGGCGGGTTGAGTCGGCAGAGCGCACCTGACGTGCTGACACGTCGTCTGGCGATATCGCCTGTCCAGTTCCCGGCCAGATATCCTGCCTTGGCTTTCATCCATCAGGCTCCTTGAGGTTCATTGCACATCGGGCCCGCGAAGGGCCCGAACGTGAGGTGTCAGCGCACGCTGCGCAGCAGGAAGTCCGGCTGGCCACAGGAGCGGCGCTCCCGCTTCTGCATCTCGTCGGAGCAGGGAACGGCATCCGTCCCCTGCTGGTTGATGCAGATGTAGATCTCCCGCAGGAAACGGCCTCCATCAGCGCAGGCCACCGTGATGTTATCGGGGGCCAGCCACTCGTTGGCACTCGCCAGATCGGCCTTGAGCTGGAAGCTGTTTTTGCGCAGCGGCTCTTCCGGCGATTGATAGGCGGCCGGGATCTTCACCTTCTGGCGCAGATCGCTGGCCAATTGGTGAAATGCCTCCTGGCTCAGCCCGGAACAGGTGCCGTGCTTCTCCCATTCATGGCGATAGAGGAAGCGGCTGGGGTAGAGCCCGGCAAACTGCTGCTCCATGTCCGCATCCAGCCGCTCGCGGGTGCAGCTGGCGGGGTAGCCACGCTGATACTGGGGCCAGAGCCCATGCAGCACGAACCCCAGCTTGCGGGCGCACTGCTCCCGATCCCCTGGCTTGATGGCGCAATGCTCGGGCGACCAGGAGAGTGCCATGGCGTAATAGTCAAACTCCCCCGCATAGCCTTTGCCCTGGGCGGCGGAGATCCACAACAGCGACCCCACCAGCCATACCATGACCTGCTTCATCTCTCGTTCCCCCTCATCTCTTTGCACCCGGTGGCGCCCCATTTTGCGCCCTCATGCTCCCATAACAGGAAGTCAAAGAACAATCGCTCAAAATGGCCTTACTCACTGTGGGTCAGACCAGTAAAAGGTTTCCCCTGCCGGATCAGAGGCGTAAGCTGGCTCTCCGGCGGGCCTTCATGACGCGCCACGTTTCCCCGATTTCATCAGCAACAGGACGTAACATGATCCGCAAGAATCCCTCAGGTCACCTGCCCGTTATCGACGAATCCGCCTATATCGACAAGACCGCCATCATCTGTGGCAAGGTGATCATCAAGGAGAACGTGTTTGTCGGCCCCTATGCCGTGATCCGCGCAGACGAAGTGGACGAGAGCGGTGACATGGAACCCATCGTCATCGGCGCCAACTCCAACATTCAGGATGGCGTCGTCATCCACTCCAAATCCGGCGCTGCCGTCACCATCGGCGAGTTCAGCTCCATCGCCCACCGCAGCATCGTCCACGGCCCCTGCGAAGTGGGTAACCGGGTCTTCATCGGCTTCAACAGCGTGTTGTTCAACTGCCACATCGGCGAAGGGTCAGTGGTGCGCCACAACTCCGTGGTCGATGGCTGCGATATTCCCCCCGGCTTCTATGTCCCCTCCACCACCCGCATCAACCAGCAGAGCGATCTAGCGCAGATCCCGCGCGTCACCGTGGACGCCACCGAGTTCTCCGAGGATGTGGCTCACACCAACATCGACCTGGTCAGGGGTTACAAGGCGCTCTCCAACGAGTTTTGATCCGGTGAGCGGTTCACGACACACAACGGGCGCCACGGCGCCCGTTGTCACAACTGTAAAGAGGGCGAAAAGAGGGTGTAAAGGTGGTTGAGCCGGGCGCACGCGTCGCGTTTGATGGGGGCGTTCCCATCAATGGAGTCATCATCATGTCACGCTATCCTGTCGCCCTTGCCCTGCTGCTGGGCACCACGCTCCTTCATGCCGGCGAGATGCCGCCCCCGATGGGCGCCCGCCAGGGAGGTCCCATGACACCGCCCCCCTCAGTGCTCTATCACGCCAGCAAGCAGGGTGCGGATCCCCAGGTCCTGGTCCAGGCGCTGTCCAAAAACATTGATGCCGCCAAGCCGGATACCCGCTACGAGGTCACGGTCAGCGTGCGCGAACTGCCGCCCCAGCCACTCAAACCCCAGCCCGCCGGTGCACCGCTCAAGGGGCAGTGAGATGAGTCTGCACCGCCCTTCACTCTGGCTGCTTGCCATGGCCATCGCCCTGCCCGCCATGGCGGGCCCGGGGAACATGAGCAGACCGGGCGGATGGGAGAGCCCTGCCCCGCAGTACGGCCATGGGGCTGGTCCCGGCTTCGGCCACCGCGTCGACCGGCTGCCGGGAGGGGTGGAAACCCTGCTGCTGGCCGGGCTCACCTACTATGTGCTCGACGGCATTTTCTACCGCCGGCAGGAGAACCACTATGTGGTGGTCTCCCCGCCTCCTCAGGTCCTGGTGGTGGCAGAGACAGGGCTCATCCCCCTGGATCTGGATGGCCGCCGCTATTACGTCAGGGAGGGTCACTACTACCTGCGAGAAATAGACGGGCGCTACACCGAGGTGCCGCCACCAGCGGCGCTGCGCTGAATCGCACGGAGGAACAGATACGAGCAGGGGGCCTTGGCCCCCTCTTTCATTACAGGGGTTTTACCCCACTCGGGTCTGAGCCGCGTACCTCAGGACGGGTCATGCAGGGGTAGCGTCATGGTCACTCTCAGCCCCCCCTGTGCGCGATTGCGCGCCTGGATGGTGCCCCCCTGCAGAATCACCGCCTTGCGGGCGATGGCGAGCCCGAGCCCGTAGCCCTTGCCCATGCGGGGTGAGCCGATGCGCACGAAGGGGTCGAAGATCCCCGCCAGCTTCCCCTCCTCCACCCCGGGCCCCCGATCGGCGATGGAGAGCTGCACCTCCTGGCCCAGGCGCAGCAAGCGAACACTCACCATCTGGCCCGACTGCGAGAAACGCAGGGCGTTGCGCACCACGTTCTCCACGGCGCGGCGCATCAGCTCCGCATGCCCCAGCAGGAGGCAACCCTCCCCCAGCGCCGCCTCGAGCGCTATCTCGACCCCGGATTGCTGGGCTTCGAACCTGGCATCCTGGACGACGGTCTCCACCAGCGCCAGCAGGTCGTAGTGGCTCTGCTCAAGCCCGTGGCCCTGCTCGGCACGGGAGAGGGTCAGCAGCTCCCCTATCATCCTGTCCATCCGCTCCGTCTCGAGCCGGATCCGCGCCAGGGCGTCGCTTGCCTTCTCCGGGCGCTGCTCCGCCAGACCGATGGCCATCTGGATGCGGGCCAGGGGGGATCGCAGCTCGTGGGAGACGTCGTGAAGCAGTTGCTCGCGCCCCTCAACCAGCTGCTGCAACCGCTCCACCATGAGATCGAACTCCTTCGCCACCTCCGTCAGCTCGTCCCGGCGCCAGCGCAGAGCGGGCCAGAGTCTGACCCCCAGATCCCCCCTGGCTACCCGATCGAAGCTGCGCCGCAGGGCGTTCATGGGCCGGGTCAGGTGCCAGGCGAACAGAATGCTGAACAAGAGTCCCCCCAGGCCGCCAATCCAGAGCATGGGCGGGGGAATGTTGAGCCAGGAGAGGGGGCCGGGGGCCGGCCCGCCGGGGAGGACGCGCGGGTCCGCTCTGGTCTGCAGCAGATAGGTCTGCCCGTCGCTGGCAATCACGGTGCGTGTCAGCACGCTGCCCGGGCCAGGTTCTCCGGAGGCTGGCAGCCTGGATGCCCGGGGCGCTGGCCGGGGAGGCGCATCGGAGACATCAAGGAGTGTTATCTGCAGCAACGGCGGCGACATGGCCTGGCTCAATGCCGTCGCAGCCTCGATCCCCCCCTTTGCCAGCACGGCTGCCGCCATCTCCAGATGCTGGCTCGCCAACTGCTGGGCCAGGTGCTCTTCCGGGGGGGCACGCTCGGCACGAAAACCGAGCCAGAGCAGTTGGCTGACCAGCACGATGGCCAGCCAGAACCCCAGCAGAATCTTCCAGAACAAACGTCCCTTGAGGATCACCGTATCTTGTACCCTATGCTGCGCACCGTCTCTATGGTGACGGCCTCCCCCGCCTTCTGCTGCAGTTTCTGCCTCAGGTTGCAGATGTGCACATCGACGCTGCGATCATAGGCCTCCCGCGGGCGCCCCACCCCTTGCAGGGAGAGGATGTCCTTGGTGACCACCTGCTCCGGTGCTCGCACCAGCAACACCAGCATGTTGAACTCGGTGGCGGTCAGCTCCAGCGGCTCCCCCTGCCAGAGGCAGACCCGGTTGGCCGGGGTGACCGTCAGATCCCCCAGGATGAGGGCATCCGGCGAGGGGGTTGCGCTCCCCCCCTCGTTGACCCGCCGCAGAACGGCCCGCAGCCGGGCCACCAGCTCCCTGGGGTAGCAGGGTTTGGGCACATAGTCATCGGCCCCCATCTCCAGTCCCACCACTCGATCCACGTTGTCCCCCTTGGCGGTCAGCATGATGATCGGCAGGCGGCTGCGCTGGCGCACCTGGCGCAGCACCTCGGTGCCGCTCAAGTCGGGCAGCATCACATCCAGCAGCAGGGCGCTGTAACGGCCGGAGAGGGCATGGTACACACCTTCCCCTCCGGTCAGCACCTGGGTGGTATCAAACCCTTCTCCCCCCAGGTATTCACTCAACATGGCGCCCAGTTCGGCATCGTCATCCACCAGCAGGATCTTCATATGCGGTCTCCCTTGTCGGCGGCCATTTTCGCCGCTTGCCACGCACTTGGCAGCCATTTTTACGAAACCCTTACGCTTGGCGCAAAGAGCCTTAACCCGGCTCTGGGGTAGAGTGCCGCCGTGATCGTCATTCAGGATACAGGTTGTCATGCCCACGTTCTCCCCTCGTCTCTTCTGGCTGCTGCCCCTGTGCGCCCTCGCCCTGTTGCTGGCCTGTCGCCCCCAGGCCAAGGCACCCGCCAGCGACTACATCACCGCCAGTACCGAGACCCGGGATCTGGAGCAGCTCATCATGGCGGACGGCACCCTGAAGGCGCGCAAGCAGGTGAGCGTGGGCGCCCAGGTGTCGGGCCAGATCAAGAAACTGCACGTGACTCTGGGGCAGGAGGTCAAACAGGGGGAGCTGCTGGTCGAGATAGACGATCTGCCCCAGCAGAACGCCCTCAAGGATGCCCTGGCCCAGCGCGACAACCTCCAGGCCCAGCTGGATTCCAAAGAGGCCACCCTTCGCAATGCCCGCCTGGCATACCATCGCCAGCGGCAGATCGTCGCAAGAGGTCTTGGCAGCACGGCCGACCATGACAGCGCCAAGGCGACCCTGGACGAAACCCTGGCCGATATCCGGGCCCTCAACGCCCAGCGGGTGCAGGCCGAGATCGCGGTGGACACAGCCCGGGTCAACCTGGGGTATACCCGGATCCTGGCCCCCCTCTCCGGTACCGTGGTGGCCATGCCGGTGGAGGAGGGGCAGACCCTCAACGCCAGCCAGAGCACCCCTACCCTGCTCAAGATTGCCCAGCTCGACACCATGACGGTGGAGGCCAGGATCTCCGAGGCCGACGTCATCAACGTCCGGGTCGGCATGCCGGTCTATTTCACCATTCTTGGCAACAGCCAGCGCCGCTTCGAGGGATCCCTGCGGGCCATCGAGCCCGCCCCCGACACCATCAATGACGACGACACCACCAGCAGCAGCGACAGCAGCGCCATCTATTATCACGGCCTGTTCGAGGTCCCCAACCAGGACGGTCAGCTCAGGATCAGCATGACGGCCCAGGTCTATCTGGTGGTCGCCCGGCTCAAAGATGCGTTGGCGATCCCGGCCATCGCCCTGCAGGGGGATCAGGTCAGGGTGGTCGACGACGGAGGCCGGATCAGCCTGCGCCGGGTCAAGGTCGGCCTGAACAACAAGGTGGATGCCCAGATCCTGTCGGGCCTGAGCACCGGTGAGCGGGTCATCGTCAGCGAAGTGAGCGCAGGCCAGAGCGACGCCGCCGGGGGCATGCCGCCCCCCATGGGGATGTGACCATGGGCGCCTTGTTGCAACTGAGGGGCATCCGCCGCCACTTCAAAGAGGGTGAGCGCACCGTCACCGTGCTCGATGGCATCGATCTGGCGATCGCCCGTGGAGAGATGGTGACCATCGTCGGCGCTTCGGGCTCCGGCAAATCCACCCTGATGAACCTGCTGGGCTGCCTGGATCAGCCGAGCGAGGGGGCCTATCTGGTGGCCGGGCGCGACACTGCCACCCTCAGCCGGGACGAGCTCGCCGCCCTGCGCCGGGAGCACTTCGGCTTCATTTTCCAGCGTTATCACCTGCTGGCGGATCTCGATGCCCGCACCAATGTGGAAGTGCCCGCCCTCTACGCCGGTCTGGATCCGGCCGAGCGACGCCAGCGGGCCGAGGCCCTGCTGACCCGCTTCGGCCTCGCCAGCCGGCTCGAACACAAGCCAAGCCAGCTCTCCGGCGGCCAGCAGCAGCGGGTCAGCATCGCCCGGGCCCTCATCAACGGCGGCGAGGTGATCCTGGCCGACGAGCCGACCGGGGCCCTCGACAGCCAGAGCGGCGCCGAGGTGATGGCGAGCCTTCAAGCTCTGCATCGCCAGGGCCACACCCTGGTGATCGTCACCCACGACATGGACATCGCCCGCCACGCCGAGCGGATCATCGAACTGAAAGATGGCCGGGTGATCGCCGATCGCCGCACGCGCGAGCCACAGGCCCTTCCCCAGGCGACCCAGGCCGCCACCAAGACGTCCGCCAGGGGGAAGACCCCGCTGATGGCGGGGCTCGGGAATGCCCTGCAGATGGCCCTCAAGGCCATGGTCGCCCAGCGTCTGCGCACCTTTCTCACCATGCTCGGCATCATCATAGGTATCGCCTCGGTGGTGACCGTGGTGGCCCTCGGCCAGGGCTCCCGGGAGCGGGTGCTGGAGAACATCAACGCCATGGGCACCAGCACCCTGGAGGTGTTCCCCGGCCGCGGCTTCGGGGACATGCGCTCCGCTACCATACAGACGTTGCGGATCGGGGACGCCGAGGCCATCGCCCGGCTGGACTACGTGCACAGCGTCACCCCCAGCCTCAGCACCAGCGCCACCCTGCGTCTTGGCAGTACCGCCGTCTCCGGCACCATCAACGGCGTCGGCGCCCAGTTCTTCCAGGTCAGGGGCTATCGCCTGGCCCAGGGCATGGGCTTTGATCGCCAGAGCGAGGAGAGCCTGGCCCAGGAGGTTGTGATCGACGAGCACACCCGGGACAAGCTGTTCGCCCCGACCCAGCCCCCCTTGGGCCAGGTGATCCTGCTGGGGGATCTGCCCTGCCGGGTGATCGGGGTCGCCATCAAGAACCAGAGCGGCTTTGGCAGCGACGAGACCCTCAACGTCTGGATCCCTCATACCACCGCCATGAGCCGCCTGCTGGGGCAGAGCCATCTGCGCAGCATCAGCGTGCGGGTGCGGGACGAGGTGAGCCTGGACGCCGCCCAGGACGGCATCAGCCGCCTGCTCACCCTGCGCCACGGCAGCCAGGACTTCTTCCTGCTCAACACCGACAGCATCCGCCAGACCATCAGCCAGACCAGCGCCACCCTGACCACGCTGATCGCTCTCATCGCCCTCATTTCCCTGATCGTCGGGGGCATAGGGGTGATGAACATCATGCTGGTCTCGGTCACCGAGCGCACCCGGGAGATAGGGGTGCGGATGGCGGTCGGCGCCCGGACCCGGGATATCCAGCAGCAGTTCCTCATTGAAGCCGTGCTGATCTGCCTGCTGGGGGGCGTGCTCGGCATCGTCCTCTCCCTGGTGCTGGGCCAACTGTTCGACCACTTCAGCAGTGGCGTCCGGATGAGCTACTCCCTTGCCGCCATGGGGGTGGCCTGCCTTTGCGCCAGCCTGATCGGGGTAATATTCGGCTTCGCCCCGGCCCGCCGGGCCGCCAGGCTGGATCCCATCCACGCACTGGAGCGCGAATAGCCCGCATTGACGCCGGGGGGACGCCACTCACCCCGACACCGGATCGGGGGCCGATGCCCGGCCCCGCCACCAAGCCTGAACGCCCGCACTTCTTCCCTGAATGCGCGGGTTCTTTGACCGGGTCCCGTACCCGGTCTTTTTTTGTCTCCCGCCCGCCACACCCACAAAAAAAGCCGCCCGAAGGCGGCTCTTGTCATCACGGGCCAGGCGGTTACCCCGGGCCATCAGGCGCCGATGATGCCGCCATCGTCCCGGGTGATCCGCAACACAGCGGAGCGGGGAATGGCGGTGCCGCCGTCCGGGAAATGGGAGGGAGCCCCTTCCTCCCCCGGGTGCTGCACCCCGACGAACAGGGTGCGCCAGTCAGGCGTGAAGGTGAGGCCCGTTATTTCGCAGGCCACGGGGCCGGTCAGGAAGCGGCGCACCTCGCCGCTCGCGGGATCGGCGCACAGCATCTGATTGTTGCCCATGCCGGCAAACTGCTTCTCGTTGGAGTAGTCGCCGTCGGTCTGGATCCAGAGCCGCCCCGCCTCGTCGAAGCCGATGCCGTCCGGGCTGTTGAACATGTTGTCCGGGTGGATGTTGGCACTGCCCGCCATCAGCCCCTCCTTGTGCACGCCGGGGTTGCCCGCCAGCAGGAAGAGATCCCACTCGAAGCTGTCGCTCCCGTGATCGTCCCCCATCGGGCGCCAGCGAATAATCTGGCCATAGGGGTTCTCGGCCCTGGGGTTGGCGCCATCGAGAGGTTGGTTCTCCTTGAGGCCGCGGTTCTTGTTGTTGGTCAGGGTGCAGTAGACCTCGGCTCTGTGGGGATGCACGGCCACCCACTCGGGCCTGTCCATGGTGGTGGCGCCGAGCCGGGTCGCCGCTTCCCGGGCGAAGATGAGCACCTCCCCCTGATCGGCGAAGCCGTTCTCCCGGGTCAGACCATGCTCGCCGTGCACCAGGGGCAGCCACTGGCCAGTACCCTTGAGCTCCCCCTCCCTGGCCTCGAAGCGGGCCACATAGAGGGTGCCCTCGTCCAGCAGATCCCGGTTGGCAGGGTCATTGCCCGGCGCCACCTTGTTCTTCGAGACGAAGCGGTAGATGTGCTCCCCCCGCTCGTCGTCGCCGAGGTAGACCACGGCGCGGCCATCCTGGTTGACGGTGAAGGCTGCATTCTCATGCTTGAAGCGGCCAAGGGCGGTGCGCTTCTTCGGGGTGGAGGCGGGATCGCGGGGATCGATTTCCACCACCCAGCCGAAGCGGTGCGGCTCCTGGGGATGCTTCGCGAGATCGAACCGCTCGTCGAACCTGTGCCAACCAAAGCCCGCATCCTCGGCGGCCAGACCGTAGCGGGCGGCGCGCTGGTCCAGCGCCGGCTTGCCCTCGCTACCGAAGTAGCCGTTGAAGTTCTCCTCGCAGGTGAGGTAGGTGCCCCAGGGGGTCTGGCCATTGGCGCAGTTGTTGAAGGTGCCAAGGGCGGTGCGCCCCTCGGGATCGGCCTGGGTCTTGAGCAGGGCATGGCCCGCCGCCGGGCCGCTCAATGTCATGGGGGTCGTGGCGGTGATGCGGCGGTTGAAGGCCCCCTTGGGGTTGGCCTGCCACTTGCCATCGATGCGCACCAGCTCCACCAGGGAGACCCCGTGGGCCGCCTGGGCCTTGGCGACAGCCTCTGCACTGAGGGTCTTGCCGCCATCCGCAAACAGGTATTCGTAGTTGGTGTATTCGTTGTTGACGGCGAGCAGGGCGCGATCCGGGCCCAGGGGGAAGAAGCTCATGCCGTCGTTGTTGTCGCCAAACTGGCGGGCCTGGGCCTTGGCATCATTGCCCTGGGCAAAGGCGGGGGCATCGGGGAAGAGGGCATCTCCCCAGGCGATCAGCACCTCGGCCTTGTAGCCGGGCGGCACCACTATGGTGTCGGCCACCGAGGCGGGCACGGCCTGGAAGCCAAGCAGCGGCCGGGTTGCGGCGGCCACGGCCTGGGCCACGGGGCTCGCGGCAAAGAAGGCCACCATGCTGGCGGCGCCCACCCCTTTGAGGAAGCCACGGCGGCTGAGACCCGCCTCGATGAGGCGGTTGAACGCCGGCTCCTGCTCGCGGGGGTGGTTGGCACTGTCTTTCTCGTCAAAACGGCTCATCGGCTTTTCCTTGTTATCTCGGCGCAATCATTGCGTCATCACGGCGTCCGGCCAGAGCATGGCAGCGCTTTATTAAGCGAGGATGACAAATGATGAGATAACCGGCTGGCCCGGCAAGACGCCACCGCCAACGACAAGGGGCGGTGGACACCAGTCCCACCGCCCCGAAAAACATGTCGCCGACAGAAGGGTTGAACCCTATCCGCACTTCTTCAGACTGCTATGCCCGTTTGTGCCGGATAGCACCCGCGGGCAGCGTCTAGTTGCACTTCTTCAGGCTGATATGCCGTTTATACCGGATTGCACCCGCTGGCAGCGTCTAGTTGCACTTCTTCAGGCTGCTATGCCCGTTTGTACCGGATAGCACCCGCTGGCAACGTCTAGTTGCACTTCTTCAGGCTGATATGCCAGTTGGCGCCGGATTGCACCTGATGTTTGGCGGCGAAGCTGTCCATGTTCAGGGCCACCGACACCTGCAACAGGCTGTTGAGGTAGACCAGGGGCTGGCCCTCCGGCACATCGCCAAAGCTGCTGACGTAGGGGGCCTTGCCCTCGTATTTCAGCGCATCCCCTTCGCTGATCCTGATGCAGGCGTTGTCGCCTTTGTGGATACCCGCCTTGGTCAGCAGGCTGTCGTCGATATTGGTCCAGACGTTGCCGTACTGCACGTCCAGGATCGGAATGGTGCCCTTGAGGGTACCGTCTTGCTCGGCCACCGCAGGCTGATAGGGGATGGTCACCACCTCGGCGGGCAGCAGAGGCCCCACCTGCTCGAAGCTGATGGCACCGGAGGCAAGGCGCGCGCCGGTGTAGGCGTAGACGTCGCGGCCGTGGAAGGTATAGGACTTCTCGGAGCCCTTGAGGCGGTTGGTCTTCTCGTCTATCTGGCGCACCGCCTCGATGCCGAAGTGCTCCGCCACCAGGGTCAGGGTGCCGTTGTCAGGGCTGACGATGTAGTGGCCGCTCCTGGTCTTGAGTACCACCGACTTGCGTTCGGTGCCGACACCGGGGTCCACCACGCTGACGAAGACGGTGCCCGCGGGCCAGTATTGCAGGGTCTGATAGAGGCGGTAGGAGGCTTCCCAGATGTTGTAGGCCGGGATCTCGTGGGTCAGGTCATGGAGCGGCAGGGTGCGGTCCACCCCGAAGGCGACCCCCTTCATGGCCGAGACGGCGCCATCCTTGAGACCGAAGTCGGTCTGGAACACCAGAGCCTCGTTGGCAAGGGCACTCGCCCCCACCAGAGAGAGGGCGAGCACGAGGGCGCGGGGGACGATACGAATATCCATGTCAGGGCTCCTTCAAAGACGTTTGGACGTCCAGATTGCCATTCATGGAAATCTTTGCAACCCCTGATGCCCGAATGGGGGGCGAAATGACTCGCCAATCCGCCCCGTGCGGGTGTATCCATGGGGCATCCAACGCCGGGAGCACATCAGATGACCAGAGAGCATCACGACACCATTTTGCTGAGCCTGGGCAATACCCGAAGCCAGGTCGCGCTCACCGCGGCCGATGGCACCAGCCAGACATTTGCATTGACACTGGGGCTCGATGCCCTGACCCCGGGACCCTTTCGCCGGGATCCGCCGACGCCCCTGGAACTTGAGCAAGCCATCATGGTGGTGGAGGATGTACTGATGCCCCTCGCGGCACGGATCCCGCCCCACCCCGTGCTGCACCTGCAAAGCCCGGAGCCCCTGACCGAGGTGCTCGGCAACCGGGTACAGAGCCGGGAAAACATTGAGCGGTTGTTCGGCCAGCTTGCCGCCATGGTGGAGGGGGATCCCCTGGCATCGGCCCAGTTGCCGAGGGAGAGGCGCATCGCCGCCGCCCTGCTGATCCTGCGGGAGTGGATGCACCACCTGGATGCCGGGAGCGTCGTCCTGGTCGATGGGTGATGCCCTGTCACACAGCGGGTTCGAAGCGCCGCCGAGACACCGCCCAGGCCAACCAGAGGCTTGTCAGGGTGCTGCCGACGAAGAGCAGATCCAGCGCGACGCCAAGACCGGCCCCGTCGCTCACCCAGCCCAGCAACACGGGTACCCAGTTCGCCACATAGGCGATCACATAGAAGAGGGAGAGCAGCCGCGCGTGGCTGGCCGGGGGCGCGATGCGATTGATCAGGGTCGCACTGCCCACGAACACGGCCCCCTGGGCATAGCCCGCCACCAGCAGCCCGAGTCCCGCCAGCCAGCTGGGCAGGCCGTGAACGGCCCCGGCAAAGAGCAGCACGCACAGCGCCAGGGCCAGCACGCCGCTTTGCAGGGTATGGCGGGCATCGAGGCGACGAGCCCAGAGCTGGCAAAGCCCAGAGAAGACCAGATAGGCCGCGACAAAATAGCCGAACAGCCCCAGATCCGTCATGCCCAGCATCTCGCTCACCACCTTGGGACCCATGGCCAGCAAGCTGGCCGCCACCGCCCAGGCGGTGAAGAGCGCCAGGGCGCAGAGGAAGAACCCGGCCCCCGTGGCCCTGAGCCCCTCCCCCAGGGATCCGCCACCCTGCCTGCTCGGGGCGGCCTCCGTCGCCCTCGCCCCTTTGGGCCAGCTCAACACCAGCCCCCCGATGGCGCAGGCCGCCACCCCCAGGATCAGCAGAAACGGCAGCGTGGTCGGGTAGAGATCCTGCTGCAGCGCCAGCCCGCTGAACACGGGGCCGAGGGCCAGCCCGGCGGTGAACGACAATGTGGCGCTAAGCGCCGCCCGCTTGCCCCCATCCCTGGGGCCAAAACGCAGCAGCGCCACATTGGCGGCACCGGTCAGGCTGCCCGTGCCAATCCCGGCCAGCAGCCTCGCCAGCAAAAGGGTCCAGAAGCTGTCGGCCAGGGAGAAGAGCAGGGCCCCGCCCCCGACCGCCACCAGGGCAGGCAGGATCAGGGTGCGCAGATCCGCCACGCGTCCCGCCAGGTTGCCCACCCCGAACAAGGCGATGAGCACGCCCCCCGCATAGCCGCCATAGATGAGGCTGAGGCCGAGATCGCTTAGAGCCAGCGCCGCCTGGTAATGGGGATAGAGCGGGGTAGGCACGCTGCTGTTGAGCAGGGCCGACATCAGGGCGAGGGAGAGAAACCAGCGCAGACGAGGATGGACAACCTGACCTGGCTCGCAAGCCGGGACGCTTGAGACAGACATGGACACTCCAGTGGCAGACGAATGAAACCGCAATCGGGAGCGACATCATAGCGATCCCGCCCACCCCGGACTGCGGCAGTTCTGCATCACGCCGACTCAATCCTGCATCACGTCTGGGTGGCGCGCGCCCTTGGCCGGGGCGCGCCGGACCCGGTCTATCCCCTTGTGCTGCCATCCCCGCTGGCATCTAATATTGCGGCGCCAATCGGGCGTTCTGCTTGAGTGAGGAGCAAGCATGATCAATTGGGACGATGCCCGCTTCTTCCTGGCCCTGGCACGGCGAGGCAGCCTGCGGCAGGCCGGACTCGAGCTCGGGGTGGATCAGGCCACCGTCGGGCGGCGGATCACCCTGCTCGAGCAGCAGCTGGGGGCCAAGCTGTTTATCCGCACCCCCAGACACTATCGCCCCAGCCCCCTGGGGGAAGCGCTGCTGCCCCAGGCCGAGGCCATGGCACAGGCGGCCCTGGCCATGATGCGCACCGCAAGCCTGGGGGAGCTGGAAGGGGAGCTTTGCATCGCCACCACGGATACCCTGGCCCAGGGCTTCGTGCTGCCCGCGTTCACCCTGCTGCGCCAACGCCACCCCGGCATCCGCCTCAAGTTGCTGACCGCCGTCAGCGTGAGCGACATCCCCAATCAGGAGGCGGATCTCGCCATTCGCAGCGTGCGCCCCGAGCAGGGAGATCTCGTGGTCAAACGGCTCGCCACCATCAAGATGGGGCTCTACGCCTCTCCCGACTACCTGGCCAGGCGGGGCACGCCCCGCTCGGGTCAGGCACTGCAAGAGCACGACCTGCTGCTCTTTCCCAGAGAGCTGGTGGCCCGTCACTGGCGGAGTCTGTGCGGCGAACCGCTCCACGAACCCAACGTGGTCCTGCAGAGCAATGCCCAGCTGGTGCTGATGGCGGCCGCCCGGCAGGGGCTCGGCATCGCCCTGCTCTCCACCTTCCTCGCCGAGGAGGATCCTGCCCTAGTGCGCCTGCTGCCCGGCCAGCACGACCCCATCGACATCTGGATGGTGCTGCACCCGGATGTGCAGAAGACGGGCCGCATGCGCGCCCTGGTGGCAGCCCTGGAGGAGGTGTTCCAGCCCCTGCAACAGACCCGGTCACCCGCCACCCCCTGTCAAACGCACAGGGATTGAGCGGGTATGCCCCCCATACGGGGCACTTTCTTCGCAACGAACCATGTTAGAGTCCGCCGCTGTTTTTTCCTTTGATAACGGGGCCTTACATGAAGAAGTTTGTTGTTTCATCCAGTGTCATCCTGATGGCGGGCTTGCTGACAGCCTGTGCGAGCGAGTCGTCGCGCACCCTGGAGGTACCCAAGGTTGCCTCCTATCAGAGCCACTATCAGGGCGCACGCAGCCCCATCGCCGTCGGCAAGTTCGACAACCGTTCCAGCTACATGCGTGGCATCTTCTCCGACGGCGTGGACCGGCTGGGCAACCAGGCGAAAACCGTGCTGATCACCCACCTGCAGCAGACCGGCCGCTTCAGCGTGCTGGATCGCGACAACATGACGGAGATCCAGGCCGAAGCCGGGATCAAGCAACAGGCCCAGCAACTCAAGGGCGCCGACTACGTGGTCACCGGCGACGTCACCGAGTTTGGCCGCAAGGAAGTCGGCGATCATCAGCTGTTTGGCATCCTGGGTCGCGGCAAATCACAGATCGCCTATGCCAAGGTCAACCTGAACATCGTCAACGTCACCACCTCGGAAGTGGTCTTCTCTTCCCAGGGTGCCGGGGAGTACGAACTCTCCAACCGCGAGATCGTCGGCTTCGGCGGCACCGCCAGCTACGACTCCACCCTGAACGGCAAGGTGCTGGATCTCGCCATCCGCGAGGCCGTCAACAATCTGGTGAACGGCATCGAGACCGGTGCCTGGCGCCCGGCCCAATGAGGAGAGACGAGATGACGCTGTTCCGTCCTTCCCTGCTGCTGGTCAGCGGCCTGCTGCTGAGCGCCTGCGCCCAGGGGCCGCAGACGCTCTACAACTGGGATCAATATCAGGGAGTGGTTTACCAGCACATGCAGGGTGACGACACCGGGGTCGAAGCGCAGATCGATGCGCTGGAGAAAAACCAGCAAGAAGCGAGCGCCAAGGGGCAGGCTGTGCCACCGGGCTTTCACGCACACCTCGGCATGCTGTACGCCCAGCTCGGCAAGGATGCCCAGACTCGCGAGCAGTTCGAAACCGAGAAGCGCCTCTTCCCCGAATCGGCCCCCTTCATGAACTTCCTGATGTCCAGCAAGAAGGGAGAGAGCCAATGACCCTGCGCACCCTCCTTGCCCTCACGCTGGGCGCCCTCCTCATGGGCGGCTGTGCACAGGGCCCCGGCTACGACTACAGCAACTTCAAGGAGAGCAGACCAACCTCCATTCTGGTGCTGCCGCCGGTGAATCACTCGCCGGACATCAAGGCGGGCCCCAGCCTGCAATCCCAGATCACCTATCCGCTCGCCGAGTCCGGCTATTACGTGCTGCCGGTGGCGGTCACCAACGAGACGTTCCGGCAGAACGGCGTGACCGAGCCCGCCGACATCCAGGCGCTGCCCATCAAGAAGCTCCACGAGATCTACGGTGCCGATACCGCCCTCTACCTCGACATCAAGGAGTACGGCACCAGCTATCTGGTCATCTCCAGCGAGACAGTGGTCACCGCCAGTGCTCGCCTGGTGGATCTGCGCACCGGCAAGCTGCTGTGGGAAGGCAGTGCCAGCGCCAGCAGTGCCGAGCAGCAGGGCAATTCGGGGGGCGGCCTCATCGGCATGCTGGTGGTGGCGGTGGTCAATCAGATTGCCAACACCCTGACCGACAAGGGCCATGAAATCGCCGGCATCACCAGCGTCAGGCTGCTCAGTGCCGACATGCCCAACGGCATCCTCCCTGGCCCCCGCTCGCCGAAATACCAGGCTCGCTAAGGCGCGTCGTCTCACTCCACACAAGAGGGCGCCATGCCCTCTTGTTTCAGCCCCCCCCTTTTCCCCGCCCACCATCGAATGCGATCTTATCGTCTATCTTTTTGATATTGCTGACTAATTTTTGTGCACACCCCATGGCACCCCACCAACTTCATCTGGTGATGCCCGGCAAAATCAGTTACAAAAAAGGCCTCTGTCACCACGGAAGCGTTCACGCCATGGCCGCCTCACTGCTGCGTTTCCTCCCCCGTCGATGGCTCACCCGGCTTGGCTGGCTCTGCCTGGCCCTGATGGGGCTCGGATTGGTGTGCAACTACACCTACTTCGTCATCAGGCACGACATGGCGCTCATCACCGCCAAGCAGCCCAACCTGTTCGAGGTGTTCTATCAGCGGGCTCGCATCCTGGCGCCAGAGAAACTGGCCGCCTTCATCGACAACAGCAGCATCAAGATGCCCATCTTCAGCGAGAACGGGGATGCGACGGCCTATGCCTATGGCTATGATCTCCCCACCCTGAAGCGCCTGGCGGTCATTCCCGTGTTGCCCCCGGCCAACCAGATGCTCCTCGCCTACCAGTACGTCATCTCCAACCCCGAGGTCCTCAACCTCTACGCCTTCTATGATGATCGCCGCATGCTTGGCATGGTCGCCAGCAAGGGGATGCTGCCGAGCCAGTTGTTGCCCATCAACACCGACCTCAGCGACATCGAGCCCTGGACCCACTATTTCGGCTGCGCCTTTTTCGCGGCCACCCATGTCCCCTGCAGCACGGATGAAGCCTGGGTATCCGAGATCTACACCGACACCTTCACCGGACTGAATACCATCACCCTCTACTTCCCCTTCGTCTATTACGAGCCCGCCATCAAGGACTACCGCTATGGACTCAAGGGCATCGACATCGCCGTCGACCGGGCGTTCAAGGAGGTGCTACACCCCTTCGAGAGCCTCAATCCGACCCGGACCGTCCTCTCCTTCGAAGAGGTCGAGCCCTGCCGTCCGTTCCACCTCTGCCTGAGTACGCCGCTGATGCGCACCAAGGCGGGTAGCGACCTCTACCTCAAGTGGTCATACAGTTACGGCGATTTCATCCGGTCCGTGCTCTACGGGGCGGCCTTCAAGCTCTATCTCATCATCCTGCTGCTGATCATGCTGACGGGGCGCAGCCTGGTTACCCGCCTGCGCACCCTGGCCCAGACCGACCACCTGACCCGACTGCCGCGCCGTGACATCCTGAACGAGGCGCTGCTGCAGGAGCACGACTACCTGATGATCCTCGACATCGACAACTTCAAGTCCGTCAACGACACCCATGGTCACGGGGTGGGTGACCTGGCGCTCGTCGCCTTCGCCGCTCACCTCAAGGCCAATATCCGCAAGAGCGATGTCGCCATTCGCTGGGGCGGGGAAGAGTTCATCGTGCTGTTCAAGGGGATGAACGATGACAACATGGTGCATCACTCCGCCGCCCGCCTGCTGGAGCGGCCATTGCGCATCCCCGAGCTGCCCGCCCCCATCACCTTCTCCGCCGGAGTGACCCGCATTCGCGATTACCTGACGGTGGCCGAGGCGGTGCAACTGGCCGACGACCTGCTCTATCACGTCAAGCAGCACGGCAAGCGCAATATCGCCTATTACCAGGGGCAGGAGATCAGGCTGATCCGGGAGCGGGAAGAGGAGTGAGCCGGCAGGGGTTGCCCCTGCCGGCCATGGAAAACACTACGCCAGCTGTGTCACCGTCAGAGTCACGTATCCCCTGTTGTTGTCGTAAAAGCCCCAGGCATCGTTGGCAAAGCAGTAGAGGTAACCCCCCTTTTGCACCCCAAGCTCGGCCCCCTTGCCGATGATGAAGGTGCTGGAGGGTTCGGGTGTGCCATCCGGCTTTGGATTGCCCCCATTGGCCAAGGCGCCGATCAGGGTGAACCAGTTCGCCTCTTCCAGCCGCTTGGTCATCACGAAATTGGCCTGGGTGTTGCCGCTCACCTGGCCATACCAGGTCTCCACCTTGCCCAGGGCAGAGGCCATGACGTGGACGAAGGCCTTGTCATGTACCCCTTCAGGCCCGGCAGGAATGGTGGAATCCATCCACTCGCCTTGCGCCTCGAAGCGGTAGCGGCGCCCCGTCTCCAGATAGATGCCGGTCCAGAACCAGGGGTGGCGGGCATAGATGTCGAGGGTGATGCGCCCCTCGGCAGACCACTCGCGGGTGGGCAGATAGTCCATCTGGTCGATGGGCGGTGCCTCGCGCCTTTTCTGTACCGAGTCGTGGATGGCGCTCGAGCTCAGCACCGGCAGGCTGCGGGGGGTGGTCAACAGCAGCTTCATCAGGCCGACGTGGGATTCATGGAGCTGGTCCAGGGGGTTGGGATGGATCTGCTTTAAGGCCGACTCCTTGAACCTCAGGCCGCACTTTTTCGCCTCATCCATCATCCACTTCAGGGTCACATCCGCGAGCCCGTGCTCCTTGTAGCCCCCTCCCACGTCACTGTGCACCCCGGCAAACCAGAGCTGCACCAGATCCCGTTCGGGCGCAGCCTCCCACAGTGTCGGGGTGAAGCTGCCGCGCTGCTCGTCGATGGCGACGGCGTGGCGCGCCGTCTTCACGTGTGCGCCGAGTTTCACATCGTGGAACCTGTAGTTGTCTGGATTATCGAGCAGATTGAGCAACGCCTTGTCATCCGGGATGCCAAGGGCACCGACCGTATCCCATACACCGATGAAGCGGATCCCCCTGGAATCGGGATGAAAGTTCAAGTCCTCGAGCGCCTGACCATGGCGGTAACCCTTGCGGTAGATGCGCTGTACCACGGCGCTCATGCTCTCCTGCGGGGCAAACCGGACGATCCCGAAGCGTCCTATCATGCCTCCCAAACTGCGGGCGGTGAAGGCGCCCCGGCTGAAGCCGAACAGGAAGATCTCATCCCCCTGCCGATAGTTGGTCGCCAACCACTGGTAACAGTCGCGGATATCCTCGCTCAGTCCAAGCCCCAGGCTGCCCCCCAGGATCTTGTCTACCACTCCGCCGCTGCCGACCCCGGTCTGGTAGCGGGTCAGCTGGGTGTCATCGCAGCAAAGGGCATTGAACAGCCGGAAAACGTTGGTCGGGGCCAGCGATCCCTTGTCCTTGTTCTCCTCGCTGTTCCAGGTGCCGTCGCAACACACGATCAGTCTTCTGGTCATCACAGACTCCTTGTCTCTTGGTCATAAAGGAGGCGGCCGCAAGCCGTCTTTGGCAGCTTCATACTAGTCCAAAGCCAGTGCCCAGCCCCCATGAGACCATCAGATGATGCATGGTCACCGCTCCACGAAACCGCCTTGCCGAGTTCTGCCGCGCCCCCGCTATCTGTTACCATCCAGCCACGCTGATTGTTTCCGTCCCGGCCACGGGGCGGGATAACCCCATACTGGTGCCCTATGTCCATTGCCTCCTTCGCCGAACTGGCCCTCTCCCCCCGCTTGCAGCAAACCCTGACCGAGCTCGGCTACGCCGCCCCCACCCCGGTGCAGGCCAGCGCCATCCCCCTGATCCTCGCGGGGCGGGATCTGATGGCGGGCGCCCAGACCGGCACCGGCAAGACCGCCGCCTTCGTGCTGCCACTGCTGGAGCAGTTGCTGCAACACCCGACGAGCGATGGCCCTCGCCCCATTCGCGCCCTGGTGCTGGTGCCGACCCGCGAGCTGGCGGTGCAGGTTGCCGAGAGCGTCACACGCTACGCCAGAGGCACCGACCTCACCAGCACGCTGGTCTACGGCGGGGTGAGCATCGCCGCACAGGTGGAGGCGCTGAACGCCGGGGTGGATATCCTCATCGCCACCCCGGGCCGCCTGCTCGATCACCTGCGCCAGGGGGCGCTGAGCCTCGCAGCCCTGAGCCATCTGGTGTTTGACGAGGCGGACAGGATGCTCGACATGGGCTTTATGGACGAGATCAAGGCGCTGCTAAAGCAAATCCCGGCGGATCGCCAGACCCTGCTGTTTTCGGCCACCTGCGATGACAACCTGTTTGCCCTGAGCCGGGTGCTCTTGCGCGACCCTGAGCTTATCGAGGTTGCCGCCCGCAACACCACGGCGGCCGAGGTGGAGCAGCGGGTCTATGCGGTGGACAGCGATCGCAAGGTGGCGCTGGTCCAACACATGCTGACCGTGAAGGGCTGGGCACCGGCGCTCATCTTCAGCCGCACCCGCCAGGGGGCTGACAAGCTGGCCCAGCAGCTCGGCAAGGGGGGCATCAATGCGCTGGCCTTCCACGGGGATCTGTCACAGAGCGCGCGGGAGAAGGTGCTGCTGGCGTTTCGCGCCGGCACCCTGCAGGCCCTGGTGGCCACCGACGTGGCGGCCCGCGGGCTGGATATCAGCGATCTCAACTATGTGATCAACCTGGAGTTTCCCCATCAGCCTGAGGACTACGTGCACCGCATCGGGCGCACCGGCCGCGCCGGCAACAAGGGGCTCGCCATCACACTGTTCAGCCCCGAAGACGCCCCCCTGCTGGAAAAAGTCGAAGCCGTGCTCGATACCCGGCTGCCCCAGCAGTGGTTCCCAGGCTTTGAGCCGGATCTGACCCGTTTCGACCCCGAGCCGCGCCGCGCCAGCAAGGGCGCCCAGAAGCAGAAGGCCAGAAAGCAGGCCCTCGCAGGCAACAAGGGCGGCAAGGGACGAAAATCCTGACATGAATTTTTGCTGAGGGCAGCCATGCGGGTGCCCCAGCATCACCACTCTCCAGACCCTGGCCTGTGGGGTGACGCCAACCGCTTTCCTGCCTCTCCCCCTTGTTTTTCTCAACGCCCTCCTCCTCAGTCCGCTTGCCCTGGCCCGGCGACCCTTTGCCACACTCTGCTACAAAAGAGGTAGTCAGGGGGCACACTTTCGCCACAAAGCAGGCGTGCAATGGAGGCATGGACAAGGAGGACCTCATGAAACCCGCATCCCTCGGCTGGACCCTGCCCCTGACCCTCACCCTCATCTGGCTGTTTGGCCTGACCCAGTGGCCCGCCGGTCTCTGGCCCTGGCGCCATGAGCTGCTGATCCTGACCGGTCTGCTTGGCCTTGGCGCCATGACCCTCTCTTTGCTGCTCGCCCTGCGCCTGCCCAGGCTCGAAGCCTGGTGCGGCGGGCTGGATCGCATGTTGCACCTGCACCGCAGCAGCGCCCTCTGGGCCACCGGCACCCTGGTGGCCCACTGGCTGCTGGTGGAAGCCCCCAAGTGGGCTGTCGCCGCCGACTGGCTGACCCGGCCGGCGCGCCGCGGAGCTGGTGCTGGTGCTGGTGCTGGTGCTGGTGCTGGTGCTGGTGCTGGCAATGATGCCCTCTGGCACAGCCTCGGCAATACCCTGGGGGAATGGAGTTTCTATCTGCTGCTGGCGCTGGTGGTGGTGAGCCTGCTCGCCGTGGTGCGCTACGAGCGCTTCAAGGTGGTTCACCGGCTGGCCCCGGTCATCTATCTGATGGGCTGGCTGCACGGGCTCTGCCTGCTGCCGCGCATCGGCGCCCTGACCCCGGTCGGCCTGACCCTGCTCATCTGCGGCGGGCTGGGTGCCCTGGGGGCGCTCTACTCCCTGTTTGGCCGGGTGGGCCAAAATGCGCGCCGCCAGGGAAGGGTCAGCACCCTCACCCCTCTGGATGAGCGCACCCTGGAGATCCGGGTCGCCCTGGCATCTCCCCTGCCCGGCTACCGCCCGGGGCAGTTCGCCTTCTTCGACTTTGCCGGGCGCGGCGAGCCCCACCCCTACACCCTGGTCGATGTCTCGGCGGATGGCCGCACCCTCACTCTGGCGGTGCGCGCCCTCGGGGATCACACCCGCTGGCTGCACCGCCACCTCAAGGTGGGGAATGCGGTCACCGTGACCGGCCCCTATGGCGCCTTCGCCCTGCCAGATCCGGCCCCGGCGCTCTGGGTGGGCGCCGGTATCGGCATCACCCCCTTCGTCGCCTGGCTGGAGGCCCTGGTGCGCCGTGGCGAGACACGCCCCGGCACCACCTTGCTGCAATGCGCCCCCACCGCCGAGGCCGCCCCCTATCACGTTCATCTGGCCGAGCTGTGCCGCCGGGCCGGGGTCGAGTACCAATTGCACCTGGAATCCGAGCGTGGCCGACTGGATCTCGCCGCCCTGGGCCAACGCCAGCACACCCCGGTGTGGTTCTGCGGTCCCGAACCCATGGCCCACACCCTGGATGCCCATCTGGGCACCCCGCTGCACCGGGAGCTGTTTCGCTTTCGCTGACGGGCCAGTCGGTGCAGCCAGCCATCGGCAGCGCCGTTTTTCTCGGTGCGGGGCGCAGGCGGACCGGCAAACAGCAAGATTGTCCAAGCGAGAGGCACACCCTTGGGGCTAGATTAGGGGGGCAGTCTGGTACAGGAGGGAAAGATGGCGCAGGACAACCAGTTCATATTCGCACACAGTCAGCACCTGGCGAGCCTGACTGCACTGCGGGTCAACATGACGGAATTTCGCTACGACCGTCACGCCCACGAGGAGTACTCCTTCGGGGTCACTCTGGCCGGGCGGCAGAACTTCTTCTGCCACGGCGGAGCCCACTCCAGCCCGGCAGGCAGCGTCATCCAGTTCAATCCCGGGGATGTCCACGACGGTCATGCCGGTGACAACGCCAGCCTCGACTACACCATGCTCTACATTCCGCCCCACGAACTCACCCCGCTGTTTGCCGATGCTGCGGGCGAGCGGGCAATGGGGACCTACCGATTGTTGCAGCCCCTGGTGCGCGATGAGGCGCTGAGCGCCTGCATCCTCGAGCTGGCCCAGGCGGTGCGCGGCCAGGCCGACAGCATAGAGCAGGAGTTTGCCCTCTATCGCCTCGCCACCCGGGTGATGCAGCAGGCGGGACGTTTTGAGCCCAATGGCCGGGTGAGTCGCATCGATCGCCTCCTGCTGCAGGCCAGGGACTTTATCCACGCCCACTTTCAGCAGGATATCTCCCTGGCCGACATCAGCGCGGCGGCCAACATCTCCAAGTACCACTTCCTGCGGCTGTTTCGCCAACAGCTTGGCATCACACCCCATCAATACGTGATCAACTGCCGCATCAATGCCGCCCGGCGCGCCTTGGCCGCCGGAGAGTCAGCGCAGGATCTGGTGTACCGCTTCGGTTTCACCGATCTCAGTCACCTCAACCGTCGCTTCAAGCGCATCTATGGCATGACCCCCACCCAATACAGCGCCAGCCTGATCCGCTGAGCCCAAGGAACACCCCATGATTGAACTTCTCGCCTATGCCATCGGCATCATGTATACCCCTGGCCCCGTCAACCTTATCGGCCTCAATGCAGGCCTGGGTGGCCGCACCCGCGCCTCCCTTGGCTTCTTCCTCGGGGTCGGCTTGGCGATGTTCGTGCTCCTGCTGCTCTTTGGCTGGGCGGGCACCCGCCTGGTGCGGGAAGATACCCTGATCTATGTCAGCCAGGTGGGGTGCCTCTATATCGCCTATCTCGCCATCAAGATCGCCAGCGACAGCGGCGAGCTCGGTGCCAACGAGGCGCCTGCCCGCCCTCTGGGGGTGCGCAGCGGCTTCGTCATCCAGTTGCTCAACCCCAAGGCGATGATCGCCACCCTGCCCATCACCAGCATCCAGTTCCCGGCAGCCCAGATCCACGGCTGGAGCCTGCTGCCCTGGTCCCTGCTGCTCGGCCTGCTGGCCGCCGGCGCCCCCGGCAGCTACTCGATGGCGGGCAGTCTCATCGGACGTCATCTTCAACATCCTCGCTGGTTCAGGTACTTCAACCTGCTGATGGCCGCCCTGCTGCTCTACAGCGCCATCGCCCTGGCCTACCAGCATGTCTACCTGCCGCTGGCAGCCTGAACAGGTCAATTGCCCACGCCAAAAACGGTGAAACGCCACCGATGAAATGGCACTGCAACTGAGAAGACACAGGCCGGGCACTGCTGCACCGGCCTTTTCGGGTCATTTTCGCCATGGGCTGACTATCCTCAACAGGGTCTTGTGCCCAATATGGAGCTACCCATGGATCGCTACTACAAACACCTGGCCATCAGCGGCCTCATCTCCTTCGGAGGCCTTGCCCTGATACTGCTGCTGCAAACCATCCCGCTCATTTCCAACATCATGACCGCCATCTTCTTCGCCGGATCGGTGGGGGCCGTCATCAACAACTATTACCGTCTCGCCAGGCTGCACGACAGCGACGCCATAACCCACATCAGCCAACCCCGGGTGATCGTGACGCAATTTTATGTCTCCCTGCTGTTTTCCGGCATTCTCGGCTTTATCGCCTACGGACTCTTTGCCAGCAGCCTGCTCCAGGGGGACCTGTTTCCCAAGTTCAAACACATGGAGCACCCCTATGTCTCCTTGCAGACTCTACTGACCCTGGCCTCTCCTGCAACCAATCTGGATGCCGCCAAAGCCGTCATCTGGGCCTTTATCGCCGGTTTTTCCGAGCGATTCGTCCCCAATGCCATCGACGCCCTCACCAAGGCCGTCCCCCCTTCCGGGCAAGACACCCCGGGATAAGGGCCCGGGCAAACAGGAGCATTGCCACCCCGGGTGCAGACCGGACTACCCGGCATCCGGATGCAACACGCTGGCGCCGCCTGTTGTTCTCGTATCGCCATCACGGGCCAGCACCTTATCTCCTGGTGTCAACGCAGCAGTACAGCTGCCACGAGCAAGCCCTCATTAGGGCATTGATGCATACGGACTGAACAAGCATCATCTTGCCGCCCCTGGTCATGGATAAGAATGTTGTATGTCCTTTGATAAAAAGCACGGTGACTTCATCTTCAATGTGCAGGAACACCTGGTCACCTGCGAGCTGATCGGCCCTTTCAATGAAGAGGGTATGCTGGCGTGGATTGCACAGATAAAGTCCGTGGTGAACAGTCTGGACGGTAAGCGTTTCTGCGCCCTGGTGGATCATCGTCAGCATCAGGGGGTGGTGCTCTCCGCCCTGCCCCATCTGCAGGAGACCTATCAGTGGCTGACCCAGAAGAATCTGGTGGCCATCGCCTCCCTCTATTCGGCCAAGGTGCTCCATCACATCGCCCTCTCCTGCCTCTCTCTCACCCACCCAGACCATATCCGGGCATTCAACGACCCCCAAGAGGCCATCGCCTGGCTGGATGCGCAATATCGGGCGCGGTAGCCCACCCGGCCTAGCGTAATACCCACTATGCCGCGCACCAATCCGACCTGGGTTGATGCGCATTGTGCCGTGACGTCACCGGCCCGGTCTGGTTAAAAAGGCCGGTATCAACTCCCTCAGGTGCCACGCCCGGCAGCAACCGATGGCAGAGCCCCCAGCGGCTGGAAATGGGCCCCCGTCGGGAGTACCGCCTTGGCGACTGCCTGCCCCCGCACGGCAGCATCTCGGTCAAGGGCCATCCCCGCCGCCCGCACGCTGCCGCCCCAGAAGCTCGCCACCAGTATCAAGGCCCCGGCCAACCCGTATTTGATCCAGGATTTCATCGTCTTGCTCCCCTCTCGTTGGCCCTCGCCACCCTGTGGCAATCGGGCCCATTTATCAGTGGGCAGAAGATAGAGGGGATTTGTGAGGGAAAAATGAGGCTGTGTGAAGACAGGGTGAAGTCTTGGGAAGTCAGCAGCGAGTGGCGACAAAGATGGCGGTTGGCAATGCGAGGAATAAAGAGTTCTCAAGGCTCACCCCATGCCATCACCGCCTTGATGTAGGGACGATTAGCGCAGCGTAATCGTCCGCATACCGCCACGCCCCGAGTCATGGCAAGACCGGCAGGAAACTCTGAATATCACCTGCTTCTCGGCCACTACTTGTTCGCATTCGTCCGAATACGCTCACTATTAGAACCAATGCCCTAAAGCTAAACCAGACAGTATATACGGCCTATATCAACCGATTATCTCGTAACCAAGTTGATCTAGGGTTATATATGAGATACATATGTTATTGTCTTTTTCACTTTGACTTATTCTTTCTTTTTCATCGGCCTTCAATTCTGAATTCAATACCAAAATGAGATGTATTTCTGGTTTATGTCCAGTGATATCCTCATGAATTTGACATGCGTTTTTAATTCTACTAATGGAGAAGGCTAGGTATGCGGTCAACTGACTTGGATTCCTCAACCATTTCACTTCGAATATCTTGTTGTTTTTATTGTCTTTACTGGAAATGAACCCATCAAACTCTACAAATTTATTGTTTTGTGTTATCCGTACATTACGCTCTATCTCACCATGCGTTTGAGATACTAAATTCAAAGCCTTCTCTTCAATGTCCAATGCAAGCCTCATAGTAGCACCATGGCCTTGTTCATTAAGCTTTGCAATATTAATTGATGTGCTTTTAAATTTTTGTGGTGATGTGGGGGGAACCACTGATGCTATTTCTTCGGCTACAGCCTCTTCGACCTTTCTACGTAGATTATCTTCTTTGCTCAAAACTTCTTTTTTAAAATCAAAGTAATTTTTATCTTTGCTTATTATAGCGGCAAGATTTTGTAAAAACTCTAGTTCGGTGACTGCTGTTGCCACTATAAATATAGCTGCGAAGTATGTGGTCCAGTGAGAAGAGAAAAATGCAATAGATGTGACCAACATAATAGAGAACAGCTTTGTAGCATGGCCTCTTTGCTTTTCCATGAAGGTAATGCATAAACAAATGGCTGCCACTAGTAATGAAGCGGTTCCAATAAAATTTGGGTATGTATCTGGCGGAGGGAAATAGTTCATATTAAAAATAACCCCATAAATATATTCCCTTATCAGATTAACTATCTATAGTGGTGTTCAAATAGGCTCTATTGAAGCCTTTTATACGCGAAATTTATTGTTTTTTCTATAAGGATTTCAGTAATAAAATTAAATCTCAGATATCTTTCACACTTTTCTCAGCGCAAGGGGATTGGTCTCAATACTGGACCATCAGGAGGATAAAAAACCACCCGCATAGCGGGTGGTTTTGTGTTCGTTATCACAAGAAAAACTACTAATATTCAATCCCTGATGGCACTCACCCCAACGGCGGCGTCCGTGGCGGCACCATCCGCTTGCTGCCGGTGGACTCGAAGGCCGAGGCGAAGCGCAGCAGGTTGTTGTCGTCATAGGCGCGACCGGCAAAGGTCAGGCCCACCGGCATGCCGATATCGGCCATCACCCCCATGGGGACGGTGACGGTTGGCACGCCGAGGTGGCGAATGGCGAGGTTGCCGTTGGCAACCCAGATGCCGTTGCTCCAGGCGATATCGGCGGAGGCCGGATTCACATCCGCATCAGCCGGGCCCACGTCGGCGACGGTGGGGAACAGCACGGCGTCGAGCTTGAGCCCGTCCATCCAGTCCTCCAGATCCAGCTTGCGGGTCTGCTCCAGCCCACGCAAGCCGTCCGGCACAGAGGCAATCTCGTCAAAGCGCTTGATGCCGCGCTTGGCCATATTGACGTACTCGTCCATGCCCGCCGCCAGATCGCCCTCGCGGTTAGGCAGGGTGCCCGGATCGTGGGGGAAGATCTTCGGCCCATCGACATCGGCCAGCTTGTTCAACTTGGGATCGCCGTTGGCGCGCAGGAAGTCGTCGAACGCCCAGCCGGAGAGCTCCCACAGCTCGTCGTTGAGAAACTCCGGGCTCACGATGCCGCGATTGAACACGGTCGGCGCGCCGGGTCGGTCCCCTTCGCAGTTGGAGACCAGCGGGAAGTCCACTTCGATGACTTCGGCGCCAGCGGCTTCCAGCGCCTTGCGCGCATCTTCCCAGAGGGCGATCACGGTCTCGCGGGTATGGATGCGCTGACCGGTCGGGCCGCCGATGCCGGGATTGTCGCTGGTGCCGGCCAGTTCATCCTTGTTGATAAACATGCGCGGCACGCCGAGGCGCTTGCCCTTGAGAGCATCGGCCTTGGCAGCCAGATCCAGATAGGAAGCCGGACGCACTTCGGAGGCCTTGGGCAGCTGCACCCAGGGCTGCATGCGCCAGAGATCGCCGCGAGTCTCGGCATCGTCGGCGACCACCACATCCAGCACTTCCAGCAAATCATTCATGGTGCGGGCGTAGGGCACGACGACGTCCATGGTCGGGGTCAGGGGCCAGTTGCCACGCACCGAAATCACGCCACGGGACGGGGTGTAGGCGCACAGACCGTTGTTGGAGGCGGGACCCCGGCCGCTCGACCAGGTCTCTTCCGCCAGACCAAAGGCAGAGAAGCTGGCGGCGGTGGCAGTACCGGCACCGTTGGAGGAGCCGGAGGCAAAGGGCGCGGTCAGGTAGTCGGCGTTGTAGGGGCTCTCGGCGCGGCCATAGACGCCGCGCTGCATGCCGCCATTGGCCATGGGGGGCATATTGGTCTTGCCAAGGCAGATGGCACCGGCGGCGCGCAGGCGCTCAACGGTAAAAGCATCGCGCTGGGCCACCAGATCCTTGAAGGCCGGGCTGCCGGAGGCGGCGGTCAGCCCCTTGACCAGATAGCTGTCCTTGGCGGTGTAGGGGATGCCGTCGAGCGGCCCCAGGGTTTCCCCACGGGCGCGGCGGGCATCGGACGCTTGCGCCTCTTTCAGGGCATCGGGGTTGGGCACCACGACGGCATTGAGGCGGGTTTGTGTCTCGGGGCCGTCATAGGCGGCGATCCGGGCCTGATAGGCCTCGACCAGTTCGACCGCGGTGGTGCGGCCTGATTCGAGCGCGGCACGCAGCTCGGCAATGGAAACCTCGGTCACTTCGATCATGGGGATCTCCTGTAAAAGGGTGACTGTTTGTCATGATGATCGCCGCATCGGCGCCTGCGACCATCACATTATCAAGAGATAAAACCCCACGGCGTGGGGTTTTGAATACTAACTAGAACCGGTTTACGACCCGTCGCGAGAGGCCGTCAGCAAGATGAAGAGCAGCGCAGGAACCGGAGTGTATGTGAATACATGAGCCGTTTGTTCCACATAAGTGAGCTGCACATAAGCCTCTAATAACTGCCTCGCAGCAGGATCGTCATCCGGTTCTTATTTGCCGGAAGGGATCTGCTGGGTAATGCAGTGGATATTGCCACCCCCCAGCAGGATCTCCCGGGCCGGCACGCCGACCACGGTGTGCTCCGGGAAGATCTCTTCCAGAATGCGCTGGGCTTCGCCATCGGTGGCGGCATCCAGCAGCGGATAGACGATGCGATCGTTGGTGATGAGGAAGTTCACGTAGGAACCGGCCAGACGGCCTTCTGCCTCGCGCGGCACACCGCTGCCGCTCTCGACGCCGGCGGACTCTTCCTGGGTGCAGTAGAGCGGGCCCGGCTGGGGCAGCTTCCACACTTTCAGCTTGCGACCCTTGGCGTCGACCGCCGCTTCCAGCACCTGGAGGGCAGCCAGGGAGCGGGCGTACTGGGGATCGTTCTCGTCATCGGTCCAGTGCAGAGCCACTTCACCCGGGCGCACGAAGCAGCACATGTTGTCGATGTGGCCGTCGGTCTCGTCCATGTAGACCCCTTCGTCCAGCCAGATAACGCTCTTCACACCCAGATAGTCGCGCAGGTAAGCTTCGATCTGCGCTTTGGTCAGGTGCGGGTTGCGGTTTTCGTTGAGCAGGCACTCGGCGGTGGTCAGGCAGGTGCCTTCGCCATCCACATGGATGGAGCCCCCTTCCAGAATGAGCGGCGCGTCGTAACGATCCATGCCGTGCTGTTCCAGCATCCGGGCTGCGACCTCTTCATCCTGGTTCCACGGGTAGTAGAGCCCCCCCTTGTGGCCGCCCCAGGCGTTGAAGCCCCAATCCACCCCACGGCACTCGCCTGCGGCGTTGGTGACGATGGTGGGGCCAGTGTCGCGGGCCCAGCAGTCATCGCTGGCCATCTCCACCAGGGTAACGTGGGCGGGCATGATGCCACGGGCCTGCTCCATAAACTGGGCCGGCACCCCCATAAAGACCGGCGTCGCGCCACCGATGGCATCCGCCACCTTGGCGAAGGTGGCTTGGGCGAAGCGACCGGCTTCCCGCCAGTTGTCCGGGCGGAACGGCCAGATCATCCAGACGGCCTGCTGGTGAGCCCACTCGGCGGGCATGGTGAAGCCGTCGGCGGCCGGCGTGGTGTTCATGGTCTTGATGCTCATCGCAAGGCTCCTTGCATGGATTGAGGCCCCCGATTTGCCTGGGAACCCTGAAAAAATAAGAGTGGGTCGCAGTGTAAGAAGTTGCGCGCCCATCCATCAAATGAATAGGATTAATTGTCCCATAAACACGGCGAATAATCCCCCCCATGAAACTGCACCAGCTCGACCTCAATCTGCTGCTCGCCTTTGACGCCCTGATGACGCAAGGGAGCGTGACGCGCGCCGCCGAATCGCTCTTTATCAGCCAGCCCGCCATGAGCCACTCCCTCGGCCGGTTGCGGGCCTTTCTCGGCGACCCGCTGCTGGTGCGCACGCCCCAGGGGATGTTGCCGACTCCCCGGGCCCAGCGCCTGCACCTTGGGGTGCAGCAGGCACTGCGGCTGCTGGAGCAGCAACTCTGGGAGGAGGACGAGTTCGCGCCGCGTCAGTCGAAGCGCCGCTTCGTGCTCTGCACCACGGATTACGTGGAGTGCGTGCTGATCCCGCCCCTTATCCAGCGCCTCAGGAAGCTGGCGCCGGGCGTCACCATCGAGATCCGCATCCTGCGCGATACCCTGCCCGAAGCCGAGCTGGCGAGCGGCGAGATAGATCTCGTGCTGGGGTTTGACGAGTACATGCAGGTGCCGGGGTATCTGGGCAAGGAGACCTGGCTCACCGAACCCCTGGCCGGGCTGGTACGCGCCACCCTGGAGCTGGAGGAGGAGCGCATCACCCTCGACCAGCTAATCGAGATGCCCCATGTGTTCCACTCGCCGCTCGGCACCTCGGAGGCGAGCCTCGACCGCTATTTGCAGAGCCTGGGCCATAGCCGCACCATCTCGGTCAACAGCCAGAGCTATATGTCCGCCGCCGCCATCGTGAGCCAGAGCGATCACCTGCTGGTGCTGCCCAGCATGGTGGCGGAGCTGCTCGCCAGCCACTGGCCGCTGAAAAGCCTGCCCCTGCCCGACGACGTGCCGGACTATCACCTCAACTGCGTCTGGCATCCGGTCCACGCCCAGCAACCGGCGTTGATCTGGTTGAAGGCGCTGATGAAGGATCTGGTGAATCCGGGCTAAGCGGCAGCGGCTGGCATACCAAAGCAGCATGCGCAGCAGCCGGCCCAGGTGTGGCTCAAGCATCTGATGAAAGAGCTGGTGACTCCTGAATAACCCGACGGCGTGTGACTCCCCCCCTCATCCCCAACCCTTCTCCCGCAAGGGGAGAAGGGAGCGGATCTGCGCCACTGGCAGCATCGCAAACAACCCGTCTGCTAGGGCGAAATACATCCCACCAGCACATCGACCTATCGATTCATCAGTTCATCAGTTCATCAGTTCATCAGTTCACAGTTCGCAGTTCACAGTTCAATGTCACACCACGATGGCCCCGAGATGACCAACAAAATGACAACTGTCACTCGATCTGTCCCCTCTCTCTGGGAGAGGGCCAGGGTGAGGGGACGCCACCCACTCAGTCACCAGACCGGGGAATGGCTATATCTAATAGGTTCAAACAGCTCTTGATAAGCACCATGAGAACCCATCCGTTTGCCAGGCGCATGAGGCGCGAAGCCACCCTTGCCGAACAGAAACTGTGGCTGCAATTGCGCGACCGCCGCCTGGCTGGGGTGAAATTCCGTCGCCAGATACCCATCGGGCCCTACATTGTCGATTTCATCTCTCTTGAGCAGAGGCTGATCATCGAGGTAGACGGGTCACAGCACAACGAACCGGCCGGACGGCAACATGATGGCGCAAGAACGGCCTACCTCAATCAGCAGGGCTTTCGGGTGATCCGGGTGTGGAATAACGATGTATTGAGTCGAATGGAGGCCGTACTGGAACTTCTTTTGCTCTCTTTGCGCTGAGCACGAGCCCTCCCCCTCATCCCCAGCCCTTCTCCCATTCTTTTGTAAATAAGTGGGAGAAGGGAGCAAACAACCCGGCGGCGTGTGGCATCCCCAGAAACAACCATGGCTCCCGCAAGGGGAGAAGGGAGCAATCAACTCGGCGGCGAGTGACCTCCCCATAAACAACCATGGCTCCCGCAGGAGCCATGGTTGTTTATGGGCGGCGCATCACGCCCGCAGGGCGCTCATCATCCGGGCAACGACACCGGCCAGCAGAGGGCGGTCGGGGTGACACTGGGCGAAGGTGACCAGTCCCTGGATATGGACCTGCAAGAAGGCGGTCAGGGTGGGGATGTCCCCCTCTTTTGCCAGCTCTCCCTGCGCCTTTGCCAGGGCCAGCTGCCCGGCCAGATCCTGTTCCAGCTCGCCGTAGATGGCCTTGAAGCGAAGGTGCAACTCCTCGTCCTGCTCCGCCAGCTCCATCAGGGTGCGGGTCAGCAGGCAGGAGCCCTGCAGGGCATCGTCCACCACCTGCTCGAGGAAGGCGTGCAGCCCCGCCAGCGGGCTGGGCTGTGCCAGGCAGCGGCGGCGCAGGGCCCCCTTCTCTGCCACATAGTGATCGACCGCCGCCAGCAGCAGGCCGCGCTTGTTGCCAAAAGCGGCATAGAGGCTGCCCGGGTGCAGGCCGGTTGCGGCCACCAGCTCCTGCATGGTGGTCTTGGCATAGCCTTTGGCGCGAAAGGCTTCCATGGCGTTTCGCAAGACGGCATCCCGATCGTATTCGGCGCTGCGCATGGGGTCTCCGGTGGCAAGGTCCCGCGGGACGGAAAAAACAGGGCGGCAAGTTTACCCCAGCCTCCCCCGTCAATCCATGTTGAATGCTTGCTCAAAAAATACTTGCACACAAACCAAAAAACGTCTTGAATGCCCGTTCAAGAATCACTCCCTCAGGACAGACGATCATGAATACCCTGTTTCAGCCCTATCGCCTCAACGACACCCTCACCCTCGCGAACCGTTTCATGATGGCCCCCCTCACCCGCTGCATGGCTGGCCCGGGTCTGGTGCCCACCGAACAGATGGCCGCCTACTACGGCCGCCGCGCCGACATCGGCCTCATCATCTCCGAAGCCACCATCATCCGTCCGGACGGGCAGGGCTACCCCAATACCCCGGGGCTCTACAGCGCCGAACAGATCGCCGGCTGGAAGAAAGTGACCGGCGCCGTGCATGCCAACGGCGGCAAGATCTTCGCCCAGCTGTGGCACGTGGGCCGTCTCTCCCACCCCTTCTTCCACCACGCCGAAGTGCTGGCCCCCTCCGCCGTCGCCCATGAGGGCACGGTGCCGCGCATGCGTGAGCTGGTCTATCAAGTGCCGCGCGCCCTGACCGAGCGCGAAATCGCCCAACTGGTCGAGGATTACGCCCAGGCCGCCGCCAACGCCATCGAGGCGGGCTTTGACGGGGTGGAGATCCACGGTGCCAACGGCTACCTCATCGATCAGTTCCTGCACCACGCCAGCAACCTGCGCACCGACAACTACGGCGGCAGCCCCGAGAACATGAGCCGCTTCGCCCTCGAGGTAGTGGATGCCATCGCCGCCCGCATCGGCGGGGATCGCACCGGCCTTCGTCTCTCCCCCGGCGCCTATGTGCACCTGGAAGGGGATGCCCGGGATCGCGCCGTGTTCGACCACCTGCTGGCCGAGCTGAACCAGCGCAACCTGGCCTATCTGCACCTGGGTATCTTCGATGACAGCCTCACCTTCGACTACCTGGACGGCCGCGCCTCCGACTACCTGCGTGCCCGCTACGACGGCCACCTGGTGGGGGTCGGCAACTACAGCGCCGAGACCGCGCTCGAGGCCATCGAGGCGGACCGCTTCGACCTCGTCGCCATCGGTCGCCCCCTCATCGCCAACCCGGACTACCTCGCCAAGGTGAAGCAGGGAGAGGCGCTGACCCCCTATGCCGACACCATGCTGGCGGAACTGGTCTAACCCTCGCCGGCGCCTTGCCTGACCAAGGATGGGATCCGCGCCCCCGCGCGGGTTTCCAATGTTTGGGCCCTCTCCCGGGCCCTTTTTTCTGCCTGCCTTTCGCCCTTTTTCACGCAAATAGTTGTCATCAACAACCAAATGATGGTATTGGTTGCGCATAACAACCAAATACCATCACAAGGAGACAACCCCATGGATCCCCGCCCCCTGCGCGCCCTGTCGAGGGAACTGGTACGCGAACTCGGCATGCTCTCCCAGCAGTGCGGCTCGCTGGCCCTGAGCCCCCTGGAGGCCCACCTGCTCATCGAGCTGGAGAACGGTCCCGCCACCAACCAGCAGCTTGCCGAGCGCCTTCGCATCGACAAGTCCAACGCCAGCCGCCCCCTGGCCCGCCTCGCCGAGCGGGAGCTGATCGCCTGGCAACCCCACCCCTCGGACGGGCGCAGCAAGGAGGCGAGCCTCACCGAGCCGGGCAAGGCACAGCTTGAGGAGCTGCACCGGCAGATGGACGAGACCATGGCGGGGGCCCTGGCCCAACTCTCCCCCGCCGAGTGCGAGCAGATCTGGGAGGGCATGCGGCTCTATCGCAGCGCCCTCTCCCGCGCCCGCCGCCAGCAGGGGTTCGTCATCCGCCCCATCACCCCGGCCGACAATCCCCGGATCGCCGCCGTGGTGCGCGCCGTCTCCGCCGAATACGGCCTCACCGCCGACAAGGGGTACGGGGTGGCGGATCCCAACCTCGATTTTCTCCACGAGACCTATCAGGGGGAGCGCAGCCGCTACTGGGTGATTGAGGGACCGGACGGCACAATTCTCGGCGGGGGTGGCATAGCGCCGCTGGCGGGGGCAGCGGATGTGTGCGAGCTGCAGAAGATGTACTTCCTGCCCGCCCTGCGAGGGCTGGGGCTGGGACGGAGGCTGGTGTTGCAGGCGCTGGCCGAGGCTCGCGCCCTGGGTTACCAGCGCTGCTATCTGGAGACCACCGCCGTGCTGCGGGAAGCCACCGCCCTCTATGAATCCCTGGGCTTCGAACACCTGCCGGGGCCCCTTGGCTGCACAGGCCACGACGCCTGCGAGATCTGCATGGTACTGGCGCTCGACGGGAAGGAGGGGAGATGAGTGAACCAACCCGACTCTCTGTCGGCATACGAGATGTCAGCTTCGGTGAAAGGGTGAAGCTGGTTGAGCCTGTCAATCTCTACGGCTGTACCCTGGCTGACGATGTCTTTGTCGGCCCCTTCGTGGAGATACAGTCGAACGTCTCCATAGGTCGCGCAACCCGCATCCAGTCCCACAGCTTTATCTGTGAGCATGTGACCATAGGTGAGCGCTGTTTTATCGGTCACGGCGTCATGTTTGCCAATGACCTCTTTCAAAGCGGCGCCCCCGACCCGGATCCCGCCAGTTGGGGCCGAACCCACATCGGGGATGGGGTATCCATCGGTTCAAACGCCACCATTTTGCCGGTACGGATATGCCAGGGAGCCGTCATCGGTGCCGGCGCAGTGGTGACCCGGGACATCACTGTCCCTGGCACCTATGCCGGCAACCCCGCCAGATTGCTGCGAACTTTCTAGCCAGAAGCGCCAATTCCCCCCTCCCCCCCCTTCTCCCGCAAGGATAGAAGGGGGCCGGACAGGCAATCTGTCGATACCCCGCGAGCCCGTTTACCCCGTATCACGGCCCCTGGCTGACACCGCGCCTCCCCAGAAGAGCGATTGCCATCCATCTCATGGACAGTGACACATAACGCCTGTCAGGCTCCAACCCGCTGGGTATAGTGATCAAAGGCGATTACCTTTTGATACCCCTCTGATTCATAAAGTAATTTTGCAGGTTGATTGGAGACAGCCGTCGCCAGTTTGACGGTCAGGGCATCTGTCTCCCTGGCAAAGCTGGCCACCCGTTTCAGCAGCGCTCTTGCCACACCCTGCTGGCGAGCTGACTCGACGACATAAAGATCATTGAGGTACCACATCCTCTTCATCGCGACGGAAGAGAATGCCGGATACAACTGGACAAAGCCTGCCCACTCTCCCGCCTCGTTGCGTGCCAGAAAGATAACTGAATCCGCCCCCTGAAGGCGTTCTCCGATGAATCGGGTTGCCTCATCACTGTCCGGCGCTTGCCCATAAAACTGCCGATAGGCATCAAACAGACGGCTGGTTTCTTCAATGTGGGCCAACGTGGCCTGGAATATCTGCATGGCATCTCCTTGTCACCCTTCCCTGCACAGCGGTGCAATAGGATGGGGCCGTATGGCAAATACAGTGTCGGGTTTAAGAGGGGAAATAGAACCAGGCGGTCTGGATAAGACCCTCCTTCACCTCGAACACCGCCACGCTCTCGATGGGCTCGGGGGAGAGGCCATGGATCTTCTCGTGATCAAACACCTTGTTGCCCAAGACGGTGCGTGACAGCAGCTCGGCCTTGAGCAGCGGGTTGTTGAATCTGTGCTGTGCATAGAAGGTTCGCAGCGCCCCCTTGCCGACTGTGCTCGGCGTCTCGGTCGGCATGCGATAGCCTTTGAAATCCGGGGCAAAGCAGGCCACGAAGGCGTCGAGATCGTGGGCATTGTAGGCGGCAAACTGCGCCTCTACGGGTTGGGTGACGGACATGTCTCTCTCCATGCGTGAAATTTAAATCACTTATCCTTGATTTTTATTCACCCATCAAGCCCCGGATGGGGATCGCCGCCCCTTCCAATGACACGCCCCATAACAAAAAACCCCGCCGAAGCGGGGTCTTTCTGGTCATCAGCCACCCGCTGTGCGCGGGCGGGGTGATCAGTGTTCGCGGGTCTGGCGGAACTGTACGTCAGGGTGACGCTCCTGTGCCAGGCGCAGGTTGACCATGGTCGGCGCGATGTAGGTGAGGTTGTCACCGCCATCGAGGGCCAGGTTGACCTCGTTCTTGCGCTTGAACTCCTCGAACTTCTTGACGTCGGTCCCTTCCACCCAGCGGGCGGTGGCGACGTTGACCGCCTCGTAGATGGCCTCGACGTTGTACTCGCTCTTGAGGCGCGAGACCACCACGTCGAACTGCAGCACACCGACCGCACCAACGATGAGATCGTTGCTGATGAGCGGACGGAACACCTGCACCGCCCCCTCTTCGGAGAGCTGCACCAACCCCTTGAGCAGTTGCTTCTGCTTGAGGGGGTCACGCAGGCGGATGCGGCGGAACAGTTCCGGCGCGAAGTTCGGGATGCCGGTGAACTTGAGATCCTCCCCCTGGGTGAAGGTGTCGCCGATCTGGATGGTGCCGTGGTTGTGCAGACCGATGATGTCGCCGGCACAGGCCTCGACCGCCTGTTCACGGTCACCGGCCATGAAGGTGACGGCGTCGGAGATGTTCACGTCCTTGCCGATGCGCACGTGGCGCATCTTCATGCCCTTGCTGTAAGTACCTGACACGATACGCATAAAGGCGATACGGTCGCGGTGTTTCGGGTCCATGTTCGCCTGGATCTTGAACACGAAACCGGAGAACTTCTCCTCAGTCGCCACCACTTCGCGGCTCTCGGCCTTGCGCGGCATGGGGGCTGGCGCCCAGTCGGTCAGGCCGTCCAGCATGTGGTCGACACCGAAGTTGCCAAGGGCGGTCCCGAAGAAGACCGGGGTCATCTCGCCGGCGATGAAGGCATCGTGATCGAACTCGGGAGAGGCGCCCTGCACCAGCTCCAGCTCGCCACGCAATTGGGCCGCCAGATCGTCGCCGATGGCGGCATCCAGCTCGGGGTTGTTCAACCCCTTGACCACCCGCTTCTCCTGGATGGTGTGGCCCTGACCGCTCTGATACAGATAGGTCTCGTCCTTGTAGAGGTGATAGACCCCCTTGAAGGACTTGCCGCAGCCGATGGGCCAGGTGATGGGGGCGCACATGATGTTGAGCTCGCGCTCCACCTCGTCCATCACCTCCATCGGGTCGCGCACTTCGCGGTCCAGCTTGTTCATGAAGGTGAGGATGGGGGTATCCCGCAACCGGGTCACTTCCATCAGCTTGCGGGTCCGGTCTTCAACACCCTTGGCGGCGTCGATGACCATCAGGCAGCAGTCGACCGCCGTGAGGGTACGGTAGGTATCTTCGGAGAAGTCCTCGTGACCCGGGGTGTCGAGCAGGTTGACCAGGCAGTCGGCGTAGGGGAACTGCATCACGGAAGTGGTGATGGAGATACCGCGCTGCTTCTCCATCTCCATCCAGTCGGATTTGGCGTGCTGGCCCGAGCCACGCCCCTTGACGGTACCGGCGCGCTGAATGGCCTGTCCGAACAGCAGGACCTTTTCGGTGATGGTGGTTTTACCCGCATCCGGGTGCGAGATGATCGCAAAAGTGCGTCTCTTGGAGACTTCACTCAGAAATTCAGCTGACATAATTCGACGTTCTTCTATTGAGCGGCGGCCTGGAGCCACCGTGGGAAAAATGCGGGACAGCACCTTGGAATCAGGGCGCCCATGCAGACAACGACACCACGCGGGCGGGTCAGTGACCGCCGGTGGAGACAGGAGAAGCGCGTTGCATTACATGGGTCTGGCCCCGGATCAAAGCAAAATTGCGCGGCATTATACCCGCGCGAGTGAAAAATACCCAGCCCGCTATCACGGGGGCCCGGGGTCGGCCTCACCGGGCCGTCATCACCCGGTTGCGCCCCGCCAGCTTGGCCTCGTACATGGCCTCGTCGGCCCGGCGCACCAGCTCGCCCAGGTTGTCATCCTCGGGTTTGTACTGGGCGCAGCCGATGCTGATGCGGATGGGGTGATCCGCAGGCACCCCCTCAATCTCGAGACGGGCGACGGCCTGGCGGATCCGCTCCGCCACCTCGACGGCCTCGTTCAGGAGGGTATCCGGCAGCAGCACCAGAAACTCCTCGCCGCCGTTGCGCCCCACCCTGTCGAGGCTGCGCAACTGCTCCTCGATGCACTGGGCCACGGCGGTAAGCACACTGTCACCCACGTGGTGGCCCAGCTGGTCGTTCACCTTCTTGAAGTGATCCACATCCAGCAGCAGCACGCACAGGGGGTTGCCCTCCTCCCGCGCCTGGGTGAACCATTTGCGCCCCTTGGCCTGGATCTGGCGCCGGTTGTGGATGCCGGTCAGTTCATCCGTCATGGCGAGACGCTGCATCTTGCGGGTGCGCCCGCGCTGGTGCACCACCAGGGTACCCATCACCACCAGCAGCAGGGCCACCACCAGGTATTGCCAGTAGCGCCGCTCCTGCAACTGCTTGAGTTTCTCCGCCTGCAACTGCTGCTGGGACCTGAGGGTCTGGTTTTCCAGCTCCTTGCGGGCGAGATCGAACTCGAAACGCATCTGCAAGGAGCGCTGTTCCCGCAATCTCAGCTCGAGGGCCTGGCGGGTCTCGACATAGGTCTTGAGGCTGGTGAGGGCCGACTGGATATGCCCCTGACGCTCCAGCACCCGGGCCCGTGTCTCATGCACCCGGGCGAGGAAGCGCAGGTTCTGCTCCCGGGTAAAGATGGGCTCGGCCTCGTCCAGGTGCCGCAGCGCCTCGCCGGGTCGGTTCAGGGCCTCGAGGACGTCGGCCATGACGAGGTGCCAGTGGCCCAGGGTGACGCTGTCCGCCCCCTCCCCCTGATGAAGGGAGGCTGCCGCCTGATCGAGCTTGGTCATGGCCTGGTCCGGCTTGCCCTGTTTAAGCAGGATGGTGGCTATCTCGATCCGGCTCCAGGCCAGGATCCCTTCCTGGTTTAACCCCAGATAATAGATCTCCGCTTCCACCATCAGGGGCAGCGCCTTGTCGTACTCTTCGGTGTCGATGTAGAGGAGTCCCTGCTGGCTGTGAATGTCCACCAGGTGCTCCTCGTCCCCGAGCTGCCGGTAGTCATGCTCCAGCTCGTTGAAGTAGCTCTCGGCCCGCTCATAGAGCCCCATCCTGCGATAGGCATTGGCAATATTGGCAAGCACCTCGCGCCCCTTGGCCTCCAGCCCGAGCGCCTCGTAGCGCTGGTGGGCATCGATGAGATCCATCAGCCCCTCCGCCAGCTCCCCCTGGTAGGAGTACATCTCCCCCCGCAGGCTCAGGATGTCGGCACGCTGGCGCTCATCCCCGAGCCGACGGGCCAGGGTCAGGGCGGCGTCGTAATCCTCCCCGGCCCCGGCCATGCTGCCGAGCAGTTGCCGGTGATACCCGCGGCAGGCGAGCAACCCCACCTCGGTGACCCTGTCCTTGCGGGCACGGGCCTGTGCCAGCCCCTGCTCGGCAAACGCCACCGCGCGGCGAAACTCCTCGTCCCGTTCACCCGGCTGGGCCCAGCACTGCAGCCGGGCAAGGCGGCCCTGCACCTCGGGCGGATAGTGTGCCTGTCCGGCAACTAGGGCGGCGACGCGCTCGCGAAACACCTGCACCGGCATCGCCGACTCTTCCAGCTGCTGCAATGCCAGCTGCAACTCGTGCCCGGCCAGTGGCGCCGCCTGGGCCAGGGCAACCCCCAGCCACAGCAACAGGCCACATCCCATCAGGATCTTCATGCGGACTTTTTCTCCTCTTCACCGGCCGGACGCCGCGCTCATCGCTGTCATCATATCCCCACAGACTCTGGGCGCACAGCCGTCAGAGGGTGGGAAAACGCCTCATATCGGACGAGAGCCTCCCCTATCCCCTTCTTTACAGAAGGAGAGAGTGCATCGACTATATATGCTTTCGAACAGGGGAAGGGATGAGGAATGACCTACGAGGAGCTGAGGGAGGCTTACGACAGGTTGTTGCTGGAGAACGAGCGTCTCAAACGCATCGCGGATGACGCGCGGGAAAAGCTGGACGCCGCCATGGACGGCACCGGCCTGTGCATCTGGCAGAACCATGTGCCCACCGGCAAACTCATCATCTTCAACCGGCGCTGGGGCTCCATGCTCGGTTACCAGCCCAAGGAGCTGTCGGCCCACTTCGATGTCTGGCGCGCCCACCTGCACCCGGAGGACAGGGAGCAGGTGCTGCAGGCCTTCTTCGACCATCTGGAGGGCAAGAGCCCGTTTTATCAGGCGATGCACCGCATGATCGGCAAGGATGGCAAGACCACCTGGGTGCTGGACCGGGGCCGGGTGGTGGAGCGGGATGATCAGGGGAACCCCGTCCGGGTGATGGGCACCCACATCGACATCACCCACGAGAAGGAGTACGAGCAGCAGCTCGCCCAGCTTGCCCACCGGGATCCCCTCACCGGCCTGTTCAACCGCACCGCGCTGCACCGCCACTTTCCCGGGGAGTACCAGGCCATCTGCTTCATCGATCTCGATGACTTCAAGCTGGTGAACGACAACCTGGGCCACCGGGCAGGTGACGAACTGCTGGTCTCCCTCGCCCAGCGCCTTCGCCACTGCTGCGGCGAGGAGGTACGGCTGGGGCGCATCGGCGGGGACGAGTTCGTGCTGCTGCTGCCCTGGGCGTGCGACGATCCCCGCACCAGCCACCTCGCCCGCCAGTGCATCGATGCCATCGCCACCCCCTTCGAGCTGCCCAACGGGGACGCCTCGGTGGGGCTGAGCATGGGGATTGCGGCCATCCGGCCCCAGGATGATTTCGGCGCGGCGCTGGCCCGAGCGGATCAGGCCATGTACAGGGTCAAGCGCAGCGGCAAGCGGGGTTTTTATATTGCCCAGCCAAGCGGTCAGCCGCTGCTGGATCAGGAGCAGGTCAACGAACGGGGCCTCTACCACAGGCCCACTCTCTGAGCCTGAGTGCCCTCAATGGCGCTGCCAGCGCCGCAGCAGGCGTCCACGCAGGCCGCAATCGAGCAGCCAGCTGTTGTCGAACACCCGCAAAATGGCCGCCTTGGCGTGACGGGACATGGCGACCGCATGGAAGCGTGTCTGCTGCGCCCGTCGCCGGTTCATCCGCTCGAGCAGGGGGTGGGGCAGGTTCTGGGCGATGAAGTCGGAGATGACCAGCACGTCGGCCTTGGCAAAGGCGGGTTGTTCAAGCTGGGTCAGGGCCTGCTCCAGGCAGGGCACCACATCGGTCCCCCCGTGAAAACTCATGGAGAGAAAGCGCTCCGCCTTCTCAAGCCCGGTGTCGGCGGTGATCTCCAGGGTCGCCACCTCGGTGGAGAAGAGCATCAGATAGCAGCCCCGCTTTTCCTCCATCGCCCCTTTGAGCAGGGCGAGAAACAGCGCCTTGGCACACTCCTCCGGATAGCCCCCCATGGAACCTGACGTATCGACGCAGACGATGAAGGGGCCCCGCGGCTGCACCTCCTGCCCTCCCTGCTCGGGGGAGCGCAGCATCAGACGCTGGCGCGGCAGGGTGCCCCGCGACTGGTAGCTCAGCAGGCGCCGCTCCAGATAACGGCGATAGAACTCCAGCTCCAGCTCCGGCAGCGCCAGCATCACCGCCTCGCTCGGCAGGAGGCGCATCAGATCGCTGGCCGGGTGCACCCCCACCAGATCGTCGGGCACATCGTCACTTTGCACCTCCTCCAGCTCGTGCACAGGCACCGGCGGCAGCGTCCTGTCCTCGCTGCGCCGCTCCCGCTCGCTGCGCCCAAGCAGGGCGGCGATCTCCGCGAGCAGAGGCTCCTGCTGCAACATGCGGGCGTACTGCTTCACCAGCGCCAGGCTGCGCTTGTGCCAGCTCCCCTGGGCCAGATCCCAGAGCCCCCCGGCGGAGATCTGGTGCGGATCCAGGGCATCGGCCAGGGTCCGGTTGGCCAGCAGTTGATCCTCTATCTCCTGGCGCTGCTTCTCCCGCTCCGCCTCCGCTATCTGCTGCTGCAACTGCAACAGGCTGCCCACCAGGCTGGCGCGCCACTTCTCGATGAAGAGCTGGCGCAGCCCCTCGGTGGGCTGGGCCACTATCTGGCGCACCAGGCTGCGGGCATCCCCCGCAAAAGGGCTGTGCTGCTCAAGGGCTTCCAGCAAGGCGGGCAGGCGCCCCACCAGCTCCGGCAGGGGCAGTTGCCGGTGGGCCTGATAGAGCAGGTATTCCCGCTCGAGGGCCACCGGCACCGGCTTGTGGCGCATCTCCTCCCCAAGCTGTTCGCTCCAGGTCTGGATGCGCTTTCTGAGCAGCTTCCCCTGCAGGGGTGAGCGCTTGAGGAACTCGGAGATCTTGGGGGTGGAGGCAAGCAGCAGCGCCATCTCCCCCGCCAGCTCCCCCTCCCCCATGAGCAGCCCCAGGTCCATCATGCCGATCTCTAGCATGGGCCACCCCGGATGTTGAGATGTGATGGAGTATCATGCTGACGAAACATGTTTTTCATCCTGTTTATTTCACCAATCCCACGTCAGGCGCGACGTCACCCCTGTGCATCGAGAAGAGGCAGACGATCCCGCCACTGCTGCAGCTCGGCCCCCAGCCGCTCCAGGTCCCGGCTCAGCACGAAGAAGCTGTCCTCCACCTGACGCAACCAGTTGTCCCCCACAAACAGATGGGGCTGGTGACGGTCGAACAGGTTGCGCTGACCCTTGAGGTTTTGCAGCACCCGGTTCACCTGGCCCGTCAGGTCGTCCAGGGCCGACAGCCAGGGGGCCATCACCACCTCGGGGATGGGGGTGCGCTCCACCAGCATCAGGGGCACGGGCTGGCGCTGGATATCCAGCACGTGCAGCCGCATCTGCTCGTCCAGCACCAGCTCGTAGTGCCCCTCCTTGGGGTTGCCGAGGGGCCAGCCCACCAGCGCCTCCCCGGTGGGGTGCCAGTGAGAGAGCAGGGTGCGATCAAAGGTGAGGGTGGCGGTGAGGCGCTCGGGATCGCTGCCATCCAGGGGCGCCGGGGTGAGCAGCTGGAAGTGCACCAGCTTGCCGAACGGCCTGGCGTTGGCCAGCGGCAGTTCGGTGCCGCGGGCGCGGCGGCCGAACCACTGCTTGCGCTTGACCGCCTTGCAGCCGATGCGCAAGGCGACCGCCCCCTGCAACTGCTTGAACTGCTCGCGCAGGGAGAGCAGCTCCCGGGTCAGCGCCAGTTGCTGGTAGCCGTAGAGGCGGGAAAACTCGCCGATCATCTCCAGCAGCGCGGTGCGGGAAGCCTCGTCGTGCCAGAGGCAATCCTTGAACAGCAGCAGATCCAGGGGCGCCACCTCGTCGCGGCCATTGAAGAAGGCGCTCGCCTTGATGAGCCGCACCGCCTTCTTCCAGCGCCGATCCGAGACATAGCAGCCGTGCCCGAGCTGGCTGTCGAGCTGCTGGCGCAGCTGGTAGATGAGTTCGAAACAGGCGTCCGGCAGGCGTACCTGCTCGATGGCATCCTGCCAGGCGTCGTACTCCTCCCCCCGAATCTGCACCGAGGGGGTCAGGTTCTGATGGGATTGGCCATCGCTCGCCAGCATGGCCTGGAAGTTGGATTTCTCCTGCACCCTGTCCATCCAGACCCGCACCAGCATGCGATCGTAGAGCGCCTCCAGCCCGCTGTCCGGGGCTGGCAGCTCGTTCGAGGCGGTGACCAGCAGCCGCATGGGAATGGGGTGCTGGCTGTCGCCGTTGCGAAACTGCCGCTCGTTGATGGCGGTGAGCAGGGTGTTGAGGATGGCGGGGCCCGCCTTCCAGATCTCGTCGAGGAAGACCACTTCGGCCTCCGGCAGGTAGCCGCTGGTCAACCGCAGGTACTTGCCATCCTCCTTGAGCGCCTGGATAGAGAGGGGGCCGAACACCTCCTCCGGCGTACTGAAACGGGTCATCAGGTATTCGAAATGGCGGGCATCCTGAAACGCCAGCTTGAGGCGCCGCGCGATCAGGCTCTTGGCGATGCCCGGGGGGCCCAGCAGAAAGACGCTCTCGCCACTCAGGGCCGCCAGCAGGCCGAGCCGCAGGGCATCCTGGCGCTCATACAGTCCCTCACCAAGGGCGGAAAGGAGCCGTGGCAGGCGCTCATGAATGGGGGTGGCACGAACAGTATTCTGGGCTAAAGGCGGCATAGGCACAGTTCCGAAGCTGATAGGTCATCCGTGGTGACGGGGTCCGGCCTCTGGTCCCGCCCCACTCTCATTGTCTGTCATCTCTGCCCCCGGGGGGCGCTCGTTTGCCATCGCCACAGGGCGAAAAGCGCACGTCCGGGGTGCAGCAAATCCCGCGAGAGTGTACTCTGCGCATCATTATTTACCCCAACGCAGATCAAGAGTGAGCCTTCGCCATGCAAGATCCCCTGCTGGACCCGCTGCGCCAGCGCATCCTGGCCCGCATGGGCATCCCCCTCTGGCAACAGAGAGGCCGACTCCTGGCGGGAGGCACCAGCCCCGACGGCGCCGCGCAGCCGGCAAACACGCCCGCCGACGAGGCGCTGGCCCCGCAGGAGACTGCCCCTCTGCCGACCGGCAAGCTCTGGCTGCTGGCAGAGACGCTGCCCGCACCCTCCCTGCTCGGGGACATCTGCCGCTGGCTCGGCCTTGGCACAGACGAGGTCTCCCTGCTGTCCGAGATGCCTTCCCTGCCAGCAGGGGGCGCTTTGCCCCTGCTCTGGCTGACGGCGCCGGACCCTCGCTGGCCCGATGCCCTGGTCTGCCCGCTCAAGCCCGATGGGGCGCACAAGCGCGCCCTCTGGCAGCAGTGCCGGCAGCGCCACACCCCTTGATGCTCACGACCATGGCACGGCCATGGTGTCCATCGCAAGCCTGAATCCCGTCCGGAGTGACCATGTCTGACCTCTTGCCCCATTTTCGCCCCCTGCTCGAATCGGACTTCGAAGCCATCTACCCCATCGAGCAGGCCGCCCACCAGGAGCCCTGGAGCCAGGCCAACCTGCTCTCCTGCTTCGGGCCGCGCTATCTCAACGGCCTGATGCTGGTGGACGGACGACCGGCCGGTTTCTACATCTCGGATCTGGTGGCGGGAGACAGCTCCCTGATGAACATCTGCGTACACCCCGACTTTCAGGGCAAGGGGCTGGGGCGGGCGCTGCTCAGGGAGTACCTGGCCCGCAGCAAGGCCGGCAAGGCCGAGGCCTGGTTCCTGGAGGTCAGGGCCGGCAACCGCACCGCCATCAACCTCTACGAGAGCGAGGGGTTTGCCGAGTATTGCCGCCGCGCCGACTACTATGGCACCGGGCAGGAGAGGGAGGATGCCGTGCTGATGTCCCGTCTGTTCGACTTCGGCTGACAACCCGCTGCAGACCGCCGTCAGCGGGCAACACCCTCTCTGGCCTCCCTGACTCCCCCGCTTCGCTTCTCCCTCAGGGCAGGGGCGCGTTGTCGATGGAGGGGTCTTCCAGGCTCAGGGTCACCCTCAGCACGGCCTCGAAGGCGGCTCCCGAGAGGGGCATGAAGAAGCCGCGACCATAGGTGACGCCGGGCATCCAGATCTGTTCGATATCCACCGCGATCTTGATGGGGCGAAGCGGCTCACCCGGTCGCTGGACATAGATGCCAGGGGCCGTCGCAACCTGGGGGAAGCGGCGCAGAATGTGCTCGCTGCCATCCCCCGCATCCGGGTTGAGTCGCACCTTCACCAGCCCCGCCAAGGCGGATTGCATCTCGGGGGCACGCCACAGCCTGGTATTCAGCGCCTTGCAGCGTCGGCACTTGGCGCGCTCGATCACGTAGAGCAAGGGGTATCCTTCCCTCAGCGCCAGCCGCTGCGCCTGCTCATAGCCCTCGGCGCCGCTCAGCCAGGGATTCTCCTGCCCCCCCGCCCCCCCCAGCAAATACCAGAGGGCGCCTGCCCCCGCCAACAGCAGCAACACGCCGGTGAACAAGCTCTTGATCCCGATATTCATGGTGCAACTCCCTGAATGAATCCGATCCCTGCCCCCTATCATGCCTCACTCTCATCTGGTTGACGACTTTGTGATCCAGGACAAATGGCGCACACTTGTAAGCTGTAATGTTAGAGTTTAAACTCCAGCCCCGATTTTGGTGCCCCCTGCGGGCGCACAACTGTTACTTGAGGATGCGTGAGATGTCGCAGTTTCATCTGGTTAGAGTGATGCGTGAGCGTATTGCCCGCCTTGGCAACAAGGCCGCCCTGCGCGTCCAGCAGGATGGCCAGTGGCGCGCCATCGGCTGGCGAACCCTGGGTCAGGCCATGGATTATTGCGCCCAGGGACTGATCCGGGCGGGCCACCAGTCCGGCGAGATGGTCGGCATCTATGCCCGCAACATGCCCGAGTGGACCCAGGCCGACCTCGGCATCCTGGCCGCCCGTGGCGTCAGCGTACCCATCTACCCCACCAGCACCCTCGATCAGCTGCGCTACATCGTCAAGGATGCCGGCATCAGGATGCTGTTCGTGGGGGAGCAGCCCCAGTTCGATCAGGCGCTGCACCTCATCGACAGCGGCGAGATAAGCCACATCGTCGCCTTGGACGGCACCGTCGATCTGCGCGGCTGCGCCTCGGCCAGCCACTTCCAGACCTTCCTCGTCTCCGGCAACCACCAACCCAGCGAGCAGGTGCTGCGCGAGCGCGAGCGCCACTACCGCATGGACGACCTGCTGACCCTCATCTACACCTCGGGCACCACGGGCGAACCCAAGGGGGTCATGCTCGATTTCGCCAACATGGCCGCCTGCTTCGAGATGCATGACGCTCGCCTCGACCTCAGCGAGCAGGATGTCTCCCTCTGCATGCTGCCGCTGAGCCATGTGTTCGAGCGTGCCTGGAGCTACTACGTGCTCTATTGCGGCGCCGAGAACGTCTACATTCGCGACCCGCAGAAGGTGATGGATGTCATCGGCGAGGTGAAGCCCACCGTGATGTGCGCCGTGCCCCGCCTCTACGAGAAGGCCTACGCCATGATCCAGGCCAAGGTCGCCCAGGCGCCGCGCCTGCGCCGCGCCCTGTTCGGCTGGGCCACCCGGGTGGGCAAGCAGATGGTCGCCACCCGTCAGGCGGGCAAGTCCGCCTCTCCCCTGCTCTATGGCCAGCTCTGGCTTGCCGAGCGCCTGGTGTTTCGCAAGCTGCGCGCCCGTTTCGGCGGTCGCACCCGCTTCCTGCCGGTGGCGGGCGCCCGTCTCGCGGACGAGGTGAATCTCTTCTTCCAGGCCATGGGGCTCAACCTCAAGTACGGCTACGGCATGACCGAGACCACCGCCACCGTCTGCTGCTATGAAGACACCCAGTTCAGGCTGGGCTCCATCGGCACGGCGCTAAACGGCATCGAGGTGAAACTCGGCGAGAACAATGAACTGCTGGTGCGCGCCCCCACCGTGATGCGTGGCTACTACAACAAGCCGGAGGCCACCGCCGAGGTGATGACCGAGGATGGCTTCCTGCGCACCGGCGATGCAGGCGAGCTGGATGACGAGGGCAACATCTACTTCACCGAGCGCTTGAAGGAGCTGATGAAGACCTCCAACGGCAAGTACGTGGCGCCGCAACTGGTCGAGGGGACCCTCGGCAAGGATCGCTTCATCGAGCAGATTGCCATCGTCGCCGATGCCCGCCACTTCGTGTCGGCGCTCATCGTGCCCTGCTTCGAGTCCCTGGAGGAGTACGCCCGCTCCATCAACCTGCAGTACCAGTGCAAGACCGAGCTGCTGCGCCACTCCCGGGTGATGGAGTTCTTCGAGGCCCGCATTCAGGATCTGCAAAAGGAGCTGGCCAAGTTCGAGCAGGTGAAGAAGTTCACCCTGCTACCGAGCGCCTTCTCCATGGAGCTCGGGGAGATCACCCCCACCATGAAGCTGCGCCGCAAGATCATCGAGGCCAAGTACCAGCGCGAGATAGAAGCCATGTACAGCCACGTCTGATCGACGGGCCTGATATGAAAAAGCCGCTCATGGAGCGGCTTTTTGCTGGGCGTCTCTCCCTTATGGCAGCTTGACCAGGGGTTGCTCGCGCAGCTCGGTGGCCCGACCGCCCTGGATCTTCTCCACCTGGGCCAGGGCCTGCTTCACCTCGTCGGCATTTTGCAGCAGGCGATAGGTCAGATCGAAGGTCTTGGTCTCCCCCGGCTGGATCTTGGGGACCAGCCCGAGCGGGCGCTGGTACTTGGTGCTGTAGGCATAGCTGGTACCGGGTTCGATGCCGGTCACATAGCCCTGGGCCCGGGTGTCGGTGTTCTTCCACAGGGTCAGCACCGGCAGCTGTCGGGTGTTGTAGCCCACCGCCACTCCGGCGTTGCCGGCCCGGTTGTTCAGCACTGCCAGGGTATTGCCGTCGGCGTCGCTGTAGGGCACCAGGTTGAACACCATCTCGTCGAAGCCCTTGGTGGGCCCCAGATAGGTTTGCCAGCCCTTGAGTCCGGCCTTGGCGTAGTCATTGAACGGGGAGATCTGCTTCACCGGCGTGCTCACCCTGGCACCCTCCTCCAGAATGGGGGCCCCGAAGTTGCCGTGATAGATGATCTGGTACTCGTTCTCGTAGTCAGCGTGGTTGGTCAGCTTGTCCTGCAGGGCAAACTCCGCCTGACCGGGCACCACGCTCAGCTGGGTCCAGGTGACCAGTTCGCTCATCTTGAAGGTGCGCTCGTCCACCCGGCCCAGCACGTGGATGGCATAGGGCGGCTCGTCGTCCACGGTCACGCTGACCACGGAGGCGGGAATGTTCTGCACCCGGCCATGGAGGCTCTTGAGGCGGCCGTCGTCATCCACCCCGGGATGACCCGTCCACTCGTAGCCGCAGCGCACCAGCATCTCGTTGAAGCCGTCGAGCCAGCCGAGGCCCCCACGGCTCTCGAGATCGATGAAGGCGGGGTTGACCACCTCCTTGACTGGTGAATCCCAGCCGAGGCGCAGATCCGCCGCCTTGACCTCCTTGATCCCCATGCCGCGGGTCGGCACCAGGGTGATCTTCATGACGCCGTTGTCGACGATGAGCAGATCCACCCCTTCCTGGCGGCCACCGTGCAGGCGTTTCTTCTCGATGGTGAAGGGAACCGGACTCTTGATGCCGAGCTTCTCGCTGGTGATCTTCCAGTCGCCCACATCCAGCCCTTGCTGGGAGTCGGTCAGCAGAAATTCGGCGGCGTGACCCGCGGTGGCGCCCAGGGCGAGCAGCACGGCAATGGAGAGTTTCTTCAACATGGATTTATCCTCGTGTCTCTTGTTTTTGTGAAAGCTGAATCGTTTCAGTGATCGAAAACTAGGCGTCTGACGCCCCGGACTCAAGAGACAAACGGAGGAAATGTGAGCCGATTGACAATAAAAACGGCTTCAGCCCTGCTGAAATGAAGGCTGACTCACAGTTATGAAAGGAGGAAAAAACAGGCGGGGCGCCGAGAGGGTCACCCCGCCCGCACCACATCAGGCAAGGGCCAGCGTCACCGCGGCTTCGGCGTGGATGGCGGTGGTGTCATAGAGGGGCACGGCGGCCTGGCACGCCCCCACCAGCAGGGCGATCTCGGTGCAACCCAGGATCACCGCCTGGGCACCGGCCTGTGCCAGATCGGCGATGATGGCCAGATACTCGGCCTGAGACGACTCGCGAATGTCGCCGAGGCAGAGTTCGTCATAGATGATGCGGTGCACCCGCTCCCGTGCAGCGTCATCAGGCACCAGCACCTCCAGCCCGAAGCGCTCCTGGAGCCGCCCCTTGTAGAAATCCTGCTCCATGGTGAAGCGGGTGCCGAGCAAGCCCACCCGGGTCACCCCGTCGGCCTGGAGGCGATGGGCCGTGGCATCGGCGATGTGGAGCAGGGGAATGTCGATGGCGGCCTCGATCTCCGGCGCCACCTTGTGCATGGTGTTGGTCCCGATCAGCAGAAAATCGGCGCCACCGGCCTGAATGGCCCTGGCCTCGGCCGCCAGCAGACGGGCGGTGGCGGGCCAGTCACCGGCGTGCTGCAACCGCTCTATCCCGGCAAAATCCACGCTGCTCAGCAGCACCCGCGCCGAGTGCAGACCGCCGAGCCGCTCGCGTACTCCCCGGTTGAGGGCCTGGTAATAGCTGACGGTGGACTCCCAGCTCATGCCACCCAGCAGACCGATACATTTCATGGGATCTCCTTATGTCACCCGATGGTGCAAACCAATGCCGCAATCCCTCAGGGGGGCGCGTTTGATCGCACCGCACCAGCAATAAAAAAGGCCCCGAAGGGCCAACAAGACAGCCGGTAAAGGCTCAGGCCGAGGCCTAAACCCAGATCATCAGCACGCAGGCCGCCGTGGCGAGCCCCATGCCCAGATTGAAACGACGCCAGCCGGTGGCGGTGCGGATGAGGCGGCGCACCTGGGCACCGAACAGCACCCAGAAGGCACCGGTATAGAGGCCGGTCACGAAGAAAATGCCGAGCACCCAGCCCGCGGACGGCCAGTAAGCCTCCCCCGCCAGGGTGAAGCCGCTGATGGCGGAGAGCGCCATCATCCAGGCTTTGGGATTGAGCAGTTGCAGCATGGCCCCCTGATGGGCCGGGATGAGCGGCCGGTTCCCCTCCGCCGGGCCACTGGCGTTGGCCACCTTCCAGGCCAGCCAGAGCAGGTAGGCCGACCCCACCAGCTTGAGGCCGTCGTGCAGCAGGGGCAGACGCTCGAACACCACCCCAAGCCCCAGGGCCGTGGCCAGGATCATCAGGTTGATGCCCCCCACCACCCCCACCAGCAGAGGCACGGAGCGGCGAAACCCCTGGGCAGCCCCGGCACTGGTGAGCAGCATGTTGTTGGGGCCCGGCGTGCCACAGGTGATAAGGGCAAAGCCCGCCAGGGGGAGCAACCAGTTCAGATCCATCTCAACCTCGTTCAGATACGGCAAGCCTCCTAATATGCAGAGCCGACGCCCTGACGACAAGGTCAGCAATGCATTTTCTTTGCATGAATAATCAAGACGCTGTTAATACCAGAGCATCACCACGCACAGGGCGGTCAAGGCACCCAGGCTTCCGTTGAGACGACGCCACCCCTTGTCCGAGTTGATCCAGCGGCTGAGCTGATGGCCAAACATCACCCAGGCGAAGCAGACCGGGAACCCCGCCATGGGGAAGACACTCATGATGCCCCACATGCTCGGCCAGTAGTCGCTCCCCGGCAGGCTGAACAGACTGATGGCCGAGATCCCCATCATCCACGCCTTGGGATTGAGGAACTGGAAGCCCAGCCCTTCAAGCAGGGTCAAGGGGCGGGCACGGCTGGCGGGATCTCCGGGGGCGCCTGCCACCGCGATACGCCACGCCAGCCACAGCAGGTAAAGGCTGCCCAGCACCTGCAGGCTCAGCTTGAGCAGGGGCCAGCGCTCGAACAGCGGATAAAAGCCGAGCGCCAGCACCAGTTGCAACACAGGCTGGCCCACCGCCACCCCGATGAGATGGGGCAGGGTGCGCCGCACGCCGAAGTTGGCGCCGGACGCCGTCAACATCAGGTTGTTCGGCCCGGGCGTGCCGCAGGTGAGCAGGGCGAAGCCAAACAGGGTGGCATACCATTCGATGGTCATGGGGAGACTCCTTTCTCGCCACATTGTACCGATACAATGTGTGCTTGTTGGTTGTGTACAGGCTGATAATCACGCTATATTGCGGACAATCTTGGATCAATGGATTTATTGTCACCATGACAATCTGGACGCCCGACCTCACCCCTTTCGAGGGGCCCCTCTACCTCAAACTGGTCAAGGCCATCGAGCAGGCCATCTCCACCGGTATCCTCTCACCCGAGACCCGGCTGCCGACCCACAGGGCCCTGGCAGACAAGCTGGGTGTCACCGTGGGCACCGTCACCCGCGCCTACACCGAGGCGGAGCGACGGGGCCTGCTGGCGGCCCGGGTCGGGCACGGCACCTGGGTCAGGGGAGCGGCGGATCCCGCCAACGAATGGGTGATCCGCAATGAAGACAGCCAGCGCATCGAGCTGTGGCAGAACCTCCCGGTCCAGCTGGACAGGGGCGCCATCATCCGGCCCCTGCTCACCGAGCTGGCGCAGGGGGATCTCAACGGCCTGCTCGGTTATGACAAGGAGGCGGGACGCCCCGCACAGCGCCAGCTGTTCGTCGACTGGCTCGCCGAGCAGGGCATCACGGCGAGCGAAGATCGCCTGCTGTTCAGCCATGGGGCCCAGCACGGCATCATGCTGGCCCTGCTTGCCACCGGTTGCGTGGGAGAGACCCTGTTTTGCGAGGGACTGAGCTACCCCGGCATGCTGGGCAATGCACGCCAGCTCAAGAATCAGGTGGTGGGACTGGCGATGGATGAGGAGGGACTGCTGCCGGAGGCGCTGGATGCCGCGTGCCGTACCCGCCGGGCCAAGCTGCTCTACCTCACCCCCACCCTGCAAAACCCCACCACGGCCACCATGAGCCTGGCGCGGCGCGACGCCATCGTCGCCATCGCCCGTCGCCACGATCTGCTGATCGTCGAGGATGACGTCAATGGCCTGCTGCCCGAAAGTGCGCTCCCTCCCCTGGTCAACCTGGCACCGGAGCGGGTCATCTACCTCGGCAGTCTCGCCAAGATCGCCTGCGGCGGCCTGCGGGTCGGCTTCGTGTTGTCCCCTCCCGCCCTTCGCAACGGCTTCGCCCAGGCGATGCGGCTGTCGAGCTGGATGGTGAGTCCGCTGCTCATCGAGCTGGCCTGCAAGCTGGTGAGCCAGCGCCAGATCATGCCGCTCATCGAACACCAGCGAAAAATCCTGGCGCGCCGGGGTGAGCTCCTGCGCCACCTGCTGCCGGGAGCGCGCTGGCAGCCGGGGTCCATGCACGCCTGGCTGCCACTGCCCGAGCCCTGGCGCAGCCAGGAGTTTGCGGAGGCCGCCAACGCCCTTGACGTGGGGGTCGCCAGCGGAGAACACTTCGCCGCCGGCCAGTTTGCCGCCCCGCAGGGAGTACGCCTCAGCCTGAGCCAGCCCGCCACCGACGCCCGCGTCGCCGAAGGGCTGGAGCGCCTCGCCGGGCTGCTGAGGGGCACGCCGCCCACCAATCCCCTGCTATAGTCATTGACCCTGGCACCCGAGGAACCTTCATGTCTGCCGTCCGTCCCGCCCTGCTCATCGCGACCCTGCTGCTGGGAGGCTGCGCCTCCCCGGCCCATCAACAGCTTGGCGCCGCCCTGAGCGGACTGGAGGGGGAGCTGACGCGGCTGGAGGAGGAGTTGGCAGCCATGAACGGCCTTCACTATCAAAAAGCCATCGACGCCCCGGTGGCGCTGCGCCGCTATCTCAAGGCCCCCGCACCGACGGCGGAGGGGCTGGTGCCCGTGCAGAGCCGACTGCAAGATGGCCCTCTGCTGCGCTACGACTACCGGCTGCCCGCCGGAATGACGCGCCTGCCCACCGACAACCCCTGCCTGCGCTACGAGTTCGAGCTGCGCCGCCTCGGGCGCCTGGGCCAGCTCGAGCTCGCCTGGCAGGGAGAGGCGGGCGCCGGGGAGCTGCGTGTCCCCCAGCGGGACTGCCCCTTCTCGGCCAGGGGGCCAGGCCTTCAGTGATGCTTTTTTTGCCCCGCCCGAGGCTGCGCTGAGCCATCCCTGACCCAGGTGGGGTATTGACCCCCTCTGGCTCTCGCGGGAGAGTGGAGGCTACCTTTGAATCCAACCTCGCCCCCCCCGACCGGCGAAGGAGCGTCAAAGATGCAGATCCTCCTCATCGAAGACGATGCCATGATGGGCTCGACCCTCACCCAGGGACTGAGTGATCTGGGGCTGCCCCCCACCGAGCTGTTCCACTGCAAAGAGATAGCAAGCCTGCCCGCCCTGCTGCGACAGCACGCCTTCGATGCCATTCTTTGCCGCCAGTATCACCACCAGGCCCACGAGGGCGTCAGGCTGCTGCATGAAGCACACCACCTGGGCCTGCTCGCGCCCGGCTGCGTGCTCCTGCTGCTGGAGCAGGACGAGGACACCGGCCAGTTCCCCCCCTCCGACCTCTATTTCGCCCTGCGTCTGGCCGTGCCCTTCACCACGGAGCAGCTGGCGTACAGCCTGCAAGCGCTGCTGGCACTGACCACGGTGACCCGCCCCCTGGCCACCCCCATGGCGCTCAGGGAGTGGCGCAGCGCCTGCGCCCAGTGCGAGGATCTGCTTTACCGGCACGCCAGCCACAAGGGGCTGGAAGCACAGATGGACAGGGTAAAGGGCTACATGCTGCTGCAAGCCGGGGAACGGGTGCAGGCCGCCCAGCACTACGCCATCTGCACCACGGAGCACGATGCCTGGTGGCCACGCCAGGGGCTGAACCAGGCCCTGCTCGGGCTGAACCGGGTGGAGAGTGCCCACAAGGATCTGGCCCGCAACCGGGAGCGACTGCCCCCCGTCATCCATCAGGCGCTGGTTCTCGCCTGCCAACTGCACGAGGCGCAGTGGGATCCTGCCTGGGAAACCTTGTCAGGCTTGCTGCAACGCTGCCCCTGGCAGCCGCAGTGGCGCCAGGTGGCCATTTTGCTGGCCTTGCTGCGAAGGGATGAAGGTCAGGTGCTGGCGCAGGCCACCGATTTCATCCTGCGCTACTTCCCCAAACAGACGTTTCGCCACTCCGTCGAACGCTGCCTGCTGGATGCGACCCTGGCGGTGCTCTGGCATCCACCGGGAGAGGCCAGAGTTCATGGGCTGCAGCAGGCCCTGGAGGAGCTCGGTCAGCAGGCCGTGACCCTGCGGGCCCACGAGGAGGGGCTGCTGCGCGCCCTGATGCTGGGTCTGGATTATCGATTCGATGACGCCTTGATGCTGCTGGCCAAGCACCCGCCGGAGGCGGCGCGGGACAATCACCTCAACCAGTTGCTCGGGGTGGCCGTCAGCCAGTTCTGCGGGCTTCCCCACCATGCCCAGCGTTATCTGGCCCAGCTCGGCCAGTATCAGGGGCCGGTGGCACAGACCCCGCTGTTGCAGGGGCTCATTTTGCAGGTGGTCGACGATCTGGCGGGGCAACTGGCGCAGCGGGAGCAGCAGCTGACCCAGCTGCGCGAGGAGCGGCAACGGGCCATGACCACGGGTCAGCTCCAGCTCGCCGTGCAGAGCGCTCTGACCCTGCAGGAGCGATTCCCGGCCCAGGCGGGGGATACCTGGCAACTGCTGGTATTGCTGACCCAGTGCTGGCCCGCCGGCATGGCGGCCCCGGCGGTGGCCCGCCTGGTGGACAGGCTGGAGCAGCGTCTCAACCACAGTGCCGCCTTCCTGGAGCACCATGGGAACGCCTATCGGGAGACCCTGCAACAGGTGAGATCCCACCTGGCCCCCAAACTGCCGCCCCTCGGTCCCCACCAGGGCCTATAGCCATCCAGGGCGGTGCATGCCGCCCTGGCTGGTGCGTTACAACAAGCCCCGCACCAGGATCCCCACGATCAGCAGGGGGGCGATCAGCCGCCAGCACCAGAGCAGCGCGCCACGCATCAGCGGCGAGAGATCCGCCGGCACAATACTGTCCCCCAGCTTCCAGCCAAGCAGCAGGGTCAGCACCAGACCGAACAGGGGCATCATCAGGTTGGAGGTGAGGTAATCCAGCAGATCGAACAGGGTTTTGCCAAACAGGGTGTAGTCCGCCCAGGGGCCGAACGACAGACTGACCGGAATGCCGCAGGCCATGATGAGCAGGGTCAGCACCCGGCAGGCATTGCGGCGCGACCAGCCCCACTCCTCGGTGGTGAAGCGCACCAGGTGCTCCAGCATGGAGATGGAGGAGGAGAGCGCCGCCACCAGCAGCAGCAGGAAGAAGATCACCGCCAGCCCCTGACCGAACGGCAGGTGGTTGAACACCGCCGGCATGGTCATGAAGGTGAGGCCGGGGCCGGCGGCAGGATCGATGCCGGTGGAGGCCAGCACCGGGAAGATCATCAGCCCCGCCAGCACCGAGATGCAGCTCGCCAGGGTGACTACCCAGACCCCGGAGCGCAGCGCCCCGTCACTGCTCGGCAGGTAGGCGCCATAGGTGGTGTGTACCCCGAGGCCAATGGAGAGGGAGAAGAACGCCAGCCCCAGGGCGTCGAGCACCCCCTGCCCCGTCAGGTGGGAGAAGTCGGGCATCAGGAACTGGCGTACCCCGGCCATGGCCCCCGGCATGGAGAGCCCGGTCACCACCAGGAGCAGCATCATCACGAACAGGGCCGGCATCATCCAGCGCAGCGCCCGCTCCACCCCCTGTTGCAGCCCTCCCTGCACGAACCACCAGGTGAGCCCGGCGAAGACGAGATGGGTGAGGGCCGGCCAGAGGGGATCGCTCACATAACCGGTAAAGAGTGCGGTGAGGGTGCTCGCCTCACTCAGGTTGAGCTCGCCGCCCACGGCCAGGGCCGCATAGCCGACGGTCCAGCCCCCCACCACGCTGTAGAAGCTGTAGATGAAGAAGCCACACAGGATCCCCATGTAACCCATCCAGCGCCAGTTCGGCCCCACCAGCTTGTGGAAGGCGCCGAGCACGCCGCGCTGGCTGCGGCTGCCGAGCAGGGTCTCCCCCACCAGCACCGCGACCCCCAGGGTGAAGCTGAAGAGCAGGAACACCAACAGGAAGGCACCGCCCCCGTTGGTGGCTGTCACATAGGGAAACTTCCAGATGGCGCCAAGGCCGATCGCCGAGCCGGCGGCCGCCAGCACATGACCAATACGGGAAGACCACTGAACCTGGCTCATACAACCTCCGGGCAAGACAACATCAGTTCGATACTCCATGGCTAGACGCGGTGTGCGCCGCAACAAAAAAGGCCGCCTGAGGGCGACCTTTGCAATGAACAGTCAGACAAACGACACCTGCAAGGTCACCTCTCCAGGAAGGGGCTAAATCGGCCACAGAGAGCGATAAGGGGTGACATGGGAGGGCGACGCCTGCACGGTAAAAAGGAGCCACAGCCTAAACCATGGCAAGAGAAGTTGACAGGAAATAGTCTAAAACAGAACCAAAAACAGATTTAACCAAAACAAAATATCGAAATCTCAGATCATTACTCTGTTTATTTTTAATTAAAAGATTTTTATAAAGAGTCAATCCTGCCACCCCACTCCCCGGCCAGCCCGGCCGGGGAGTGGCAGAGATGACCACCCCTCCCTACACCAGGCCGCGCACCAGAATGCCGCCAATGAGCAGGGGAGCCAGCCAGCGCCAGCAGCCCATCAGCAGGGCTCGCCAGTGGGGAGCCAGCCCTTCGGGCAGCGCCTGGCGACCGAGCCGCCAGCCCAGCAGCAGCGTCAGGGCCAGCCCGAACAGGGGCATCATCAGGTTGGAGGTGATGAAGTCCAGCAACTCGAAGATATTCTTGCCAAACAGGGTCAGGGTGGCCCAGGGACCAAACGACAGGCTCACCGGGATGCCACCCGCCATCACCAGGGCAATGACCAGGTTGCACGCCGCGCGGCGGGACCAGCCCAGGCTCTCGCACAGGAAGCACTGCAAATGCTCCAGCAGGGAGATGGAGGAGGAGAGCGCCGCCACCACCAGCAGGGAGAAGAACACCACCGCCAGCCCCTGGCCGAAGGGCAGTTGCTGGAACACCGCCGGCATGGTCATGAAGGTGAGGCCCGGGCCCGAGGCCGGATCAATGCCGGTCGCCGCCAGTACCGGGAAGATCATCAGGCCCGCCAGCACGGCGATGACGCTCGCCAGCAGCACCACCCAGAGGCTGGAGCGACCGACCCCTTCACTGGAAGGCAGGTAGGCGCCATAGGTGGTGTGGATGCCAAGGCCGATGGAGAGGGAGAAAAAGGCCAGCCCCATGGCGTCCAGCACACCCGACATGCCGAGCTTGCTGAAATCGGGCATCAGGAAGTGGCGCACCCCGGCCATAGCGCCCGGCAGGGTGAGGCCGAAGGCCACCAGCAGCAGGATCATGATGAAGAGGGCCGGCATCATCCAGCGCAGGGTGCGCTCCACCCCTTGTTGAACACCGCCCCGCACGAACCACCAGGTCAAGCCGGCAAACAGCAGGTGGGTCAGCACCGGCCAGAGCGGATCACCGACGTAGTCGTTGAAACGGGCGGTCAGTGCCGCGCCGTCCCCCTGTTGCAGCTCCCCCGCCAGGGCCATGCCCGTGTACCCCAGGGTCCAGCCGCCCACCACGCTGTAGAAACAGAAGATGAGCAGGCTGCACAGCAAGCCCATGGCACCGACCCAGCGCCAGCGCCTGCCCATCAGTTCACCAAAGGCGCCCACCACCCCGCGCCGGGTCAGGCTGCCGATCAGGGTCTCCCCCATCAGCACCGCCACCCCCAGGGTGAAGCTGAACAACAGAAAGACCAGCAGGAAGGCGCCGCCACCGTTGGCGGCGGTGACATAGGGGAACTTCCAGATGGCGCCGAGACCGACCGCGGAACCTGCGGCGGCCAGGATGTAACCGAGCCGGGATGACCATTGGGACTGCTTCATAAGAACTCCACGCGAAAGGCCTGCCAGCGAGGCCCGAAATGGCGCTCAGAGTACGCCCGCGGGCGCGCAATCACTCGGCGTATATCCGATATAAAACTCAGTTTTTAGCATCATTAACCAATAAAATTCGGATAACCAACCAATCGTGCCACAAAATAAAAACCGGAGCGGGGATGCTCCGGTTTGTTGTCTGCCCGGGTCTGGCGGGATTAGATCACCCCCAGCTCCCGCAACCGCTCCATCAGATAGCTGTGGGCGGTGTGACGCTCCGAGAGCACCACATCCGGACGGGGGTGCAGGAAGAGCGGCAAGGAGATGCGGGACTTGGCGGCACTGCCCCCGGTCGGGTTGATGACCCTGTGGGTGGTGGAGGGGTAGTAGCCGCGGGAGGCCTCCTGCAGCATGTCACCGATGTTGATGATGAGGGTGCCGAAATCGCAGGGCACGTCCATCCACTCCCCGTCTGAACCTTTCACCTGCAGGCCCGGCTCGTTGGAGGCGGGCAGAATGGTCAGCAGGTTGATGTCTTCATGGGCGGCGGCGCGGATGGCGCCCGGCTCCTCGGTGCCGTCGAAGGGCGGGTAGTGCAGCACCCGCAGCAGGGTCTTGTGGCTCTCTTCGATCATGGAGGAGAGCGGGCAGCTGTAGTGGGCGGCGATGTCGCCCGGGGTGTGCTGCTCCACCCAGCCCAGCAGCTCGGCGGCCAGATCGTTGGCGAGGCGGTAGTACTCCATCGCCTGCTCTTTCAGCTCTGCCGGCATCTGGCCCCAGGGATAGATGTGGAAGTACTCCTTGATGTCCTTCTGGCTGTGACCCTTGGCCACCTCGGACACCGAGGGCGGGAAGTAGCCGTCCTGGGTCTCGCGATTGAACAGGAAATCCTGCTTCTGTTCGCTCATGAAGAAGCGATACCAGTTGTCATAGATGGACTGCACCAGCTCCTTCGGGATGGGGTGGTGAGTCAGCACCCCGAAGCCGGTGGTGCGCAGGGATTCGGTGAAGCGCTCGGCCGCATCGGGGGAGCGATAATCGACGGTCAGGACTTTCATTGTTTTTATGTTACATGCCAGTTAAAAGTAGGCGCAGTTTACCCTGCCTCCCCCGGCAAGAAAAGGCTGCCGGAAGCCCGTCTACAACGGCTTGAAAATACTGATAAAAACATCATGATACGGCCCCCTCGCCCGGTGCTTGTCCCGGACGGGCCTCCTCTTCTAGAATGCCCCACCCCCTTTGCTGTCGGAGCCCCCTCATGTCCCCCAAGATACTGTTGTTGACCCTTCCCTTCCTGCTCGCCGGGTGCAGTTCCCTCTCGGAGGAGGAGTGCCGTGCCATGAGCTGGTACAACCAGGGCTATCAGGACGGGGAGCAGGGCAAGACCCGGAGCGCCACCCGCGACTATCAGAAGACCTGCGGGGAATACGGCCTCAAGGTGGATGAGGCGGAGTGGCAGCGCGGCTACGCCAAGGGGCTGGAGCTCTATTGCATCCCCGAGCTGGCCTACAGCAAGGGACGGGAGGGGAGCGAATACCTGGGGGTCTGCCCCAACGACACCAGCTTCCTCACCCAGTTCGAGCGCGGCCGCAAGGAGTACCTGCTGGAGCAGCGCCTCGGCGAATTGCAGCAGGAGCTGGAGCGCACCGAGCGGAGCATCCACCAGCTGGATCAGCAGATCCGGGGCGAGAGCGACAGCCGCCAGCGCGACTACTACCGTGCCCAGCGCGAGCGCGCCATCCGTCACTACGAAGGGGTATACCGGGACTACAACCGGCTGCGCTTCCCGGATCGGGTGATCCAGTTCTCCTTCGGGAGCTGACAAAAAGGGGCCGACATGGCCCCTTTCTGTTTATGCCGCAGACTGTTTTTCCCCTCAGGCGGGCAGGACCCAGCGCTGCAACGCCAGGGCGATGCCATCCTCGTTGTGATCCGCGGTGACCCGATCTGCATGGGCCTGGATCTGGGGCGCCGCATTGCCCATGGCCACCGCCAGCCCCACCTGCTCGAACATGCTGATGTCGTTGTTGTTGTCGCCAAAGGCCACCAGGTTCTCCATGGCGATCCCCTCGCTCGCCGCCCACTGGGCCAGCCGGTTGCCCTTGCTGCAACCTGGCTGCACCAGCTCCACCGCATAGGGGGCCGCCCAGTCACGGGTGAAGGGCAGTCTCTCCACCACCTCCCCGACGAAACGGTGCAACCGGCCGGGGTCCTGGTTGAACAACTCCAGCTTCCAGATGGGGGACTGCAACCAGGACTCGATATCCTCGGCGGGCAGCAGGGAGACCTTGAGATGATCCGGCTGGGTTGCCGACCAACGCCGCATCCGGCCCACGTGCTCCTCGCAGCCCAGGTAGCCGATGCCGTCCCCCAGGTGGAACAGCGCCCCCATCTGCTGGGCCTGCACCTCCTCCAGCAGGGCAGTGAGGGGCGCCACGGCCAGGGGATCCCCGGCGAGGATCCTCTCCTGCACCGGATCATAGAGGTAGGCACCGTTGCTGCAGATGATGGGGGTGTCGAGGGCCAGCTCGTGGTGGAAGGGACGGGCCGTCATGAAGTGGCGACCCGTCACCAGCAGCACCTTGATGTCGTGGGCCCGGGCCTGGGCCAGGGCCGCCCGGGTAGCGGACGAGATCTTGTGATCCCGGTTCAGCAGGGTACCGTCCATGTCCAATGCAATGGCCTGATAACGACTCATATCACCTCCAAGAATGTCGAGACGGGTGCGGCGCCATCCCCTCCCGTTTCCAGTGCCATGACGACACATCTCACCGCCGGGAATGCGGACTGGGCATCGCAGGGTCCATGATGGGAGACGCGCTCACCGGGGGATCGGGAAAAGCGGAGCAAAGAGCCATACCGTCCCAGACTCGGCGCCGCGATGCAAGTCCGGCCCGCCATCCCGTCGCCGAACTGTGATCCCCGCGCCCTTCGTCAGCCCGCCTCGGCGCACCCGGCCACGGCGTTTCGCCTGTCCGCCCGTCTGCGCAATCCGTAGAAACCGAGGGCACAGATCACGCCGCAGAGGCCGGCCAGGTAGAAGGGCCACTCGGTCCCCGCCAGCAGCACCAGGCTGCCCAGCACCACCGCCAGGATCTCGCTGCCCACCGCCAGACCGCGGTAGAGCCCCATCGCCTGCCCCTGCTGGCTGGCATGGCTGCGGTTGGAGACCGCCACCGAGGTGGCCAGCTCCCCCAGACTCATGCCGATGCCCGCCGGGATGAAGGTGAGCGCGAGCCCCCACCACTGGGTCGGCAGGATGAACATCAGCATGCCCGCCGCCATCACCAGGTGGCCGACGATGCCAAGGGAGCTGCCGCGCCAGTGCCGTGCCAGCTGCTCACCGATCCAGGAGCCCAGCATCATGGGCACGCTCACCAGCACGGCGGCCTGGGCCAGTTGCACCGGATCCCATGCCAGCCGCTCCACCAGCCAGACATTGAAGTAGGTGAAGTAGAGCTGTACCGCCCCGTAGCTTGCCAGGGTCAGGGCAAAGTAGGGCAGGAGACGAGGTTGCAACAGCAATTGGCGGGTCGAGAGAGGAACCTCATCCCGGGTCGCCGGCACCGGGGGACGATTGGGCAGCAGCCAGAGCACCAGCAGCAGGTTGATCACCGTCATCCCCACCGCCAGCCAGGCCGCCAGCCAGGCCGCCAGGCTGTAATCCCCCGAGACCACGGCCGCATAGCCCCCGATCATGGGGCCCACCACCCAGCCCAGGTTCATGCCAATGTTGATGCGGGCGAAGTTGCGGGCCTTGGTCCTGGCCGTGCTCATGTCCGCCGCCATCGCCTGCACGATGGCGATGTCGCCGTTGAAGAAGCCCTCCACCACCCGGCTCAGCAGCAAGAGCGGCAGGGAACGCCAGGCGATGCCGAGGGCCATCAGCACATACCCCGCCAGCACCCCCACCAGACAGAGGGTCAGCACCGGCTTGCGCCCATGACGATCGGAGAGACGGCCAAGCAAGGGGGCCCCCAACAGTTGAAACAACGGATAGAGCCCCATGATGACGCCAAGCCACACCTTGCGGCTCCAGTCCGACGCCTGTGGCGTCAGCATGCCCTGGGCCGGATCCAGCAGCAGCGGCGCCAGGACGGGGGAAGGCAGGCTGAACCCCGCCACCGCCAGCGTCACCGTCATCACCAATACCCAGAGGGTCGCCTGTCCCTTGATCCCTTCCATCTTCGCCTCATTAAATAAAGTCATCGGTTTATTTATATTGTGAGGGGTCGTCCATTAAGTAAAGCAGATTGTTGATTTAAATCGCCCTGCTACCCATAATGACCTCATCCAGGCGGTCACCGCACCGATACCCACCACCGGAGCCCCCATGAACGCCAGTACCGACAAGATCCTCTATCTGCTGAAAACCCGCGGCCCCCAGAGCGCCGCCGAACTCGGCGACCAGTTGCAGATGACGTCCATGGGGGCGCGCCAGCACCTGATGGCCCTGGAGTCCGAGGGCTGGGTGGGGTTTAGCGACGAGGCCCGCGGCCGCGGTCGCCCGGTGCGTCTGTGGCACCTCACCGACCAGGCCTGGCAACGCTTCCCCGACACCCATGGCGATCTGACCCTGCAGCTGATCGACGACATCCGGCAGGTGTTTGGCGACGCGGGCATGGAGCAGCTCATCACGCGGCGGGAGCAGCAGATGCAGGCACGCTATGAATCCAGGCTGACCCAGCCGGCGCTGGCAGACAGGCTGATGACGCTCAAGGCGCTGCGCACCCAGGAGGGGTATATGGCGGACATGTCGCAGGAGGAGGACGGCAGCTGGCTGTGGTGGGAGAGTCACTGCCCCATCTGCAGTGCGGCCAGAGCCTGTCGGGGCTTTTGCCGCAGCGAGCTGGCGCTGTTTCGCCGGTTGCTGGCGCCGGCCGAGGTGGAGCGGGAGCAGTATCTGCTGGAGGGGGACAGCCGCTGCCTCTATCGCATCCGACCGCCCCGCCCCTGAGCGGGCGGAACGCAAAAACAACAAAGCAGGCGCCGGGATGCCTGCTTTGTTGCCTTCGGGGAGGGGGTGCTCTCGTTCCAGCCCGTTGTTTCCCGATAAGGTCGAACGGCTGATGGGGCTCTTGACCCGGTAAGGTCCTTCACCACAGGTGCCTGGTCGGGCGCCTGTCTTGCCACCGGAAGATGTAACCATGGTACTCCCCGCGATGCGGTGAGTGGTTGTGAAGTAGCAGGTATTTTCAGTTGTTTTTGCAATAGTTCACCCTTAATCTAGGAAAAGTGGATTAGTAATTGCGAAGAGGTACGGAGAATGCTGAAACTTGATCGTATAGACAGGCATATTCTGGAGCTGATGCAGGAAAATGGCCGCATCAGCAACCTGGAGCTGGCCGAGCTGGTCGGGCTCTCTCCCTCCCCCTGCTCGCGCCGGGTCAAGGCGCTGGAGGATGCCGGTCTCATCGATACCCATGTCACCCTGCTCAATGCCCGCCAGCTGGGGCTGACCCTCACCGCCTACATTCACATCTCCATGGACAGGCACACTCCGGAGCGGTTCGAGAACTTCGATCGCGCCGTCAAGGATCTGCCCGAGGTGCTGGAGTGCGACCTCATCACCGGCAACGATGCGGATTACCAGCTCAAGGTGGTGGTGCGGGACATGGAGCACTACCAGCACTTCCTGCTGGACAAGCTGACCCACATCTCCGGCGTGACCGGGGTGCGTTCGAGCTTCGTGCTGCGCCGCATCAAACACAAGACCGCCCTGCCCCTCAACCACCTGGGCTGACCCCCCGTATCCGGGGAGCACCAAAAGCAAGAGGAGGCCCGGGCCTCCTCTTCTTGTCTCTGCTATCAAGGGCATTCGCGGTCAACACAGCCCCCGGGCGCCATCGCCCGCCAGGTGGCGAACGCCTCGTCATATCTCGACCTGGCTGACGTCCTGCACCTGCAGCAACCAGCCGTTCTGCTCCTGCAGGGGTTCGCCGCGCAGCCGCAGCCGCTCACCGGTCGACACCCACTGCCCTTTGGGCAGAGAGATTTCCAGGCTCTCGCTGCCGTTGTCGAACACCCAGCGATCGGCGCCCAACGACTCCATCAAGTACCCTTCCATCTCCACTCTGGACTCGGCCTGCCAGGAGGGGGAGGCGGTATCACGGCTCTCGATGAAATCCCCCTGAACACCAAAGCTGGCCAGCCCCCACAGAATGGAGAGCCCGACGATGGATGATTGCATCTCTCTCTCCTGTTGGTTTGCTACCTTGAGGGCCAGTATGGGAAGAGAAAAATGAGTGCACCATGAACAAGGTGCCAAAGTGCTGGCAAGATCGCGAAAAAAACCGGCCCCATGGCCGGTCATGTCATTTTATGTCGTACAGGTCACACTACTTGGCCGCTTCTTCTGCCATCCGTGCAGCCCTTGGTTTATTTGTCCACATGGCCACCCCGCGGTGATCCGCACAGATCCCCTCGTCGGTGACCGCCCTCACCCGGACCCCGTCCTTGCAGATGGCCTGCCAGGCATCGGCATCGTCGATCTGCAACTCGGAACGGGGATAGGAGGTATCGGCGCAGGCGCACAGCAGGATGGCAAACAGAGGAAGCAGGGATTGCATGGGTTTCATCGGGTCACTCCTGACGGGAAAAGGGATCAGCGCCCCAGCTGCGCCGCCACGCGATCGCAAAGCTGCTTGAGCTGGGCCAACTCAGCATCGGCCAGATCCACCTGATTGCGCAAGCTGTCCGCCAGACAGCACTCCCTGACCTCCTGCTGCAACTGGCGTCCCGCCTCGGTCAGGCTGATGCACTTTTGCCGCTCATCCTCGTGGGAGACGGTGCGGGTCAGCCACCCCTTGCTCTCCAGCCGCTTGACGATGGGGGTCAGGGTGCCCGCATCCAGTCCGGTCTCCTGCCCTATCTCCTTGAGGCTGACCTCGTCCCGGGCCCAGAGCGAGAGCATCACCAGGTACTGGGTATAGGTGAGATCCAGCTTGTCCAGCAGCGGCCGATAGGCACGCATCACCGCATTGGAGGCGCTGTAGAGGGCAAAACAGACCTGCTTTTTCAATTCGCTCATGGAGGACCTCGCTGACGACAAGGGGGGCAGTATACCCCATCAACTTCGGGGCTGAATAGTTTGCACACAAAACAGTTGCCAGCCCCCGCGTTCAGGACTACCCTGATTTTAGTTTGCACACAAACAAAAATACCAGGCCGCCGCCCGACGCGCGGCCCCACTGCCGGAGAATGCCCATGAATGCCATCAGCCATCAAATCCAACTGCTGCGTCGCCCCACCGGTCTCCCCACCCTGGAGGACTTCGCCCTCCGGGACGTGCCCCTGCCCGCCCTGCAGGAGGGAGAGGTGCAGGTCGCCAACCAGTGGCTGTCGGTGGACCCCTACATGCGCGGCCGCATGAGCGAGGCCAAGAGCTACGTTCCTCCCTTCCCCCTCAACGGTCCCCTCGACGGCGGCGCCATCGGCACGGTACAGGCATCGCGCCATCCCGATTTCAAGGTGGGGGACAAGGTGAGCAGCATGCTGGGCTGGCGGGATGCCTTCGTGGCAAACGCCGCCCAGCTCACCCGTCTGCCCGACACCACCCTGCCGCCCCAGCGCTTCCTCGGCGCCCTCGGCATGCCGGGCATGACCGCCTGGGCGGGCCTGCACAAGGTGGCACACCTGAAGGCCGGTGAAACCCTGCTGGTCTCGGCGGCCTCCGGGGCGGTCGGCACCATGGCGGTCCAGCTCGCCAAGCAGGCGGGGGCCAGGGTCATCGGCTCCACCGGCTCGGCCGACAAGGTCGCCTACCTCAAGACCCTGGGTGCCGATGCGGTGATCAACTACCGGGAGACCCCGGATCTCGACGCCGAACTGGCCCGCCTCGCCCCCGAAGGCATCCACGTCTACTTCGAGAACGTGGGGGGCGCCATGCTGGATGCCGCCCTCAACCACCTGGTGGTGCACGGGCGCATCGTGCTGTGCGGCCTCATCGAGCAGTACAACAGCAACGGCCAGGCCAGCGGCCCGCGCAACCTCTCCCAGGTGATCCGCAAGCGCATCCTCATGCAGGGGCTGCTGGTCTCCGATCACTGGCAACACTACGGGGAGTTCCTGGCCGAGGCCATGCCGGCCTTCGAAGCGGGCACCCTCCAGGCCGAGGAGACCGTCAGCGAGGGGCTGGCCAGCATGCCGCAAGCCTTTATCGGACTGTTCCAGGGCCACAATACCGGCAAGATGCTGGTCAGACTGCCCTGATCCGGGGGCGTTTCCCATCTGTTTAACAGATAGAATGTCGCCAGACCCATCCATTTAAGCGATGGAAAATCGGCATCCGATCGCCCTTGAACAGGCGGCTTGCACAACGGGCCCATCCCCCCTAAGGTGGGCCCGTTTTCCCTGGCGCACCCCGCCGTCTCAGCAAGGAGCCTTCCCTATGTCTACCCCCTATCCTCGCGTCGGTGTCGGCGTCATTCTCACCAATGGCCAGGGCCAGGTACTGCTTGGCAAGCGCAAGGGCAGCCATGCCCCCTACTGGTCCATCGCAGGTGGTCATCTGGAATTGGGGGAAACCTTCGAGTCGGCAGCCATCCGGGAGGTGGCGGAGGAGACCGGCTTCGTCATCCGCCAGCCTCGCGTCATCGCCGTCACCAACAACCTGGAGACCTGGCGCGAGAGCGGCCTACACTACATCTCGGTCACCCTGCTGGCAGAGGTGGACGGGGAGCCGCAACTGCTGGAGCCGGAAAAATGCGAGGGCTGGATCTGGTGCGACCCGCACACTCTGCCCGAGCCTCACTTCGATGCCAGTCGCCAGTCCATCGCCTGCTGGCTGGCGGGACAATGCTACCTGCCCCAGCCACAACCTGCCCCCTGACCCTCACCGGCAGGCTGCCGCGCGTCACCCCGGCACCTCTCGTCTGCTGGCGGAGGCGACCAGCCACCCCGCCAGCCCCTGTTGATGGCAGGCAGCGCGGGAGGGCGTACCGTCACCAAACCGTCACTTTTTTGTCATATTATCCGGGCCAGGATGATGACGAGGAGGGGAAGATGGGACAGGTGTTCATGCAGTTCTTGTGGCTGGGGTGCATCAGTTTTGGCGGGCCGGCCGCCCATATCGGCTATTTTCAGCGCACCTTTGTCCAGCGGCTGGGCTGGCTGAACCAGGGGGAGTTCACCCAGTTGCTGGCCCTGTGCCAACTGCTGCCGGGTCCGGCCTCCAGCCAGCTCGGCTTTGCCATCGGCCGCCACCGTGCCGGCATCGGCGGCGCCCTGGCCGCCTTCGTCGGCTTTACCCTCCCCTCCTTCCTGCTGTTGCTGGCGGCCGCCGTCGGTCTAGGTCAGCTTGCGGGCAACTTCTGGCTGGACGCCGCCCTGCACGGCCTCAAGCTGCTGGCGCTCGTCGTGGTGGCGGATGCCGTGCTCACCATGAGCCGCCAGTTCTGCAAGACCGCGCTGCAACAGGGGGTCATGGTGGCCACCGCCGCCGCCCTCTGGTGCGCCCCCGGGCTTCTGACCCAGGTCGCCATGCTGCTCGGCGCGGCCCTGCTCTGTGCCCTGCGCGAGCCCCGCCCGGGGAGTCAGGGCCTCGCGTCCACTCCGGCTCGCCAGCCTCACTGGCCGACCCTGCTGCTGTTCGCCCTGCTGTTCGTCGGCCTGCCCCTGGTGGCGAGCGGCCCCGTCAGCCAGTTGCTGGCCGACTTTTACCGGGCAGGCAGCCTGGTGTTTGGCGGTGGTCACGTGGTGCTGCCCCTGTTGCAGGAGAGCCTGGGTCACCACCTGAGCGAGCAGCAGTTTCTGACCGGCTACGGCCTGGCCCAGCTGGTACCCGGCCCCATGTTCACCTTGGCCACCTACCTGGGCGCCGTGCTGCTGCCCGCCACTCCCCTCATCGGGGCGCTGCTGGCGACCCTGGCGCTCTTCCTGCCGGGTTTCTTGCTGCTCTGGGCGCTGGGCCCCTGCTGGCAGCACTGGCTGGCCCGCCCCCGTCTGGCGGGGGCCGTGGCCGGCATCAACGCCGCCGTGGTGGGGCTGCTGCTGGCGGCCCTCTATCAACCGGTGTGGCAGAGCGCCGTGCTCTCCCCCACCGATCTGGCGCTGGCCGCCGTCGGCTTCTACCTGCTGCGGGTGCCACGGCTCCCCGTTCTGCCCCTCGCCGCCCTGCTGACGGGGGCAGCCCTGCTGCTGGCCTGACGAACCCGCGACAAGTCAGGCAGCGCCCGCCGGGCTGTCGGTCATGGCTCTTTTCACCGAAGGGAGGCAAAGAGAGCAAGATCCGTCAGGACAGCGCGGACCCGTTGGCCGATAGTGGGCAGCACAGAGGAGAGACAATGGATCACAACCAGACAGAGGCCTACCGCCGACGCTTTCAAACGGTGACAGAGCACATCGAGCGCCATCTCGACGACGACCTGTCGCTGGAGCGGCTCAGCGCCGTGGCGCACTTTTCGCCCTTTCACTTTCATCGGCAATTTGCCGCTTACTGCGGCGTGCCGCTGGGGCGTTACATCCAGCTGCTGCGGCTGAAGCAGGCCTCTTACCGGTTGGCATTCGCGCCTCTGGACAAGGTGACTGATATCGCCCTCGATGCCGGCTTCCAGCATGGCGAATCTTTCAGTCGCGCCTTCAAGCAGACGTTCGGCCTGACGCCCAGCCAGTTCAGGCAGCACCCGGACTGGGCCAGCTGGCATCGCTGCCTGCCACGGCCCCCCACCAAGAGGATTGACCCCATGCGAGTCGACATCATCCAGTTCCCGCAGACCGCCGTCGCCGCCCTGACCCATCAGGGCCTGCCCGAGCGCATCAACGACACCGCGGCGCGCTTCATCCAGTGGCGCAAGGCCACGGGCGGCTCCCCGGTCGCCACCAGCCGGACCTATGGTCTGGCGCCGGACGACCCCGCCACGACGGAGGGTGCGGCGTTTCGCTTTACCCTCTGTGGCAGCGTCGAGTCCCCCGTCGCCGAGGACAATGAGTGGGGCGTGAAGAATGCCTTCATCCCGGCCGGGCGCTGCGCCGTGGTGCGCCACCACGGCTCCCACGACCTCCTGGCCGACTGTGCCCGGGCGCTCTACCGCGACTGGCTGCCCGCCAGCGGCGAAGAGCTGCGGGATTTTCCGCTCTTCTTCCACTACCACAACTTTGTACACGAGGTGCCCACCCATGAGCTGGTCACCGACATCTACCTGCCGCTGGCATAGCCCGGCACCTGACAGGGGGAGATAAAAAAGCGGCGCCTNGCCTCCGAAGGGAGGCGCCGCTGGTCGTGTCGGGGATCAGGCGTCGGGCTCGAAATCCAGGCTCAGGCTGTTGACGCAGTAGCGCTGGCCGGTCTCGGTCGGCCCGTCGGGGAAGACGTGGCCGAGGTGGGAGCCGCACTGGCTGCAGGTGATCTCCACCCGCTTCATGCCGTGGCTGTTGTCCTCGGTGTAGGTCACCGTCCCCTCGATGGCCCGGTCGAACGAGGGCCAGCCGCAGCCCGCGTCGAACTTGGCGCCTGAGTGGAACAGCACCTGCTTGCAGCAGACGCAGTGGTAATCGCCGCTCTTGCGGTTGTGCAGCAGGGCACCGCTGTAGGGACGCTCGGTCCCTTTCTCCCAGCAGACGTGGAACTGCTCTGCACTCAGCTTGTCGCGCCACTGTTCAGGGTTGTTACTGCTCATTCCGGCTCCTCACCACTGATAACGGTGCCCAGCATACCCAGTCAGGGCGCCTGGCTCTACCCCGCCAGCGGGAACTGTGATCCCGTTGGCAACACGGCGACAACATCCGCTGCCACCACCCCTTCACTCGCCAGCACCGCCGCCGGCAGGGCGACCCGCTCCAGCAGCTTGAGGGAGTGGGCACGCCCCACCGCCACCTGCCGCTTGATGTCGTCCGGCAGGAAAGGCAGGCCGTCGTTGGTGGCGGTGTCGATGGTCTGGATCCACTCCATGCCCTCCCCCGGCGGCGGCAGGCGGAACTGGATGTCATAGTCGCTGGCGTTGAACAGCACGTACCAGCGCTCCCCGGTGCAGCCGATCATGCCGATGTCCATGGCAAACGCCTGCCCCATGGGGGCGTGCCAGTCCTGATCGGTGAGCTGATGGCCGTCCGGGTGATACCAGTTCACCTGGTGGCAGCTGGTCGCCTTGCCGTTCCAGCCGTCGTCGCTCAGTTGCAGGTTGGAGAAGACCCCGGACTCCGCCCGCAGCGCCATCATCTGGCGGGTGAAGGCAAGCAGCCGCTCGTCCTCCGGGCGCAGTTGCCAGTTCACCCAACTTATCTGGTTGTCCTGACAGTAGGCGTTGTTGTTGCCGAGCTGGCTGCGGCCCATCTCGTCCCCGGCCAGGAAGTGGGGCGTTCCCTGTGACAGCAGCAGGGTCGCGATCAGGTTGCGCTTCTGCTGCTGGCGCAGGTTGTTGATGCGCGGGTCCAGGGTCGGCCCCTCCACCCCGTGGTTGCTGGAGAGGTTGTTGCCGTGACCGTCCCGGTTGTCCTCGCCGTTGGCCTGGTTGTGGCGCTGGTTGTAGGAGACCAGATCCTCGAGGGTGAAGCCGTCGTGATAGCAGAGGTAGTTGACGCTGGTGTGGGGGGAGCGCCAGTTCTTCGGGAAGAGATCCCGCGAGCCCACCAGACGGGTGGCAAAATCCCCCATCTTGCCCGCATCCCCGCGCCAGAAGGCGCGCACCGTGTCGCGGTAACGATCGTTGATCTCCAGCCATTGGCTCGGAAACTGGCCGAGACGATAGCCGAAGGGGCCGATGTCCCAGGGTTCGGCGATGAGCCTGACCCGCGCCAGCACGGGATCCGCCATCATGGCCTTGAAGAAGGCGCTCATGGGATCGAACTCCCCCGCCTCCCGCGCCAGGGTGACCGCCAGATCGAAGCGAAAACCGTCCACCTGCATCTCGGTAACCCAGTAGCGCAGGGCATCGAGCACCAGTCGCAAGGTATTGGGGTGATCCAGATTGACGCTGTTGCCGCAGCCGGTGACGTTGGCGTGGCGATGGTAATCCGGACCGTGGGCCCCCGACTCGAAGGCGTAGTAGCCCGCGTTGTCAAATCCCTTGAGGGAGAGCATGGGGCCGTCGAAGCCCGACTCCGCGGTGTGGTTGTAGACCACGTCCAGGATCACCTCGAGCCCCGCCCGGTGCAGCTCGCGCACCATGGTCTTGAACTCGGTCACCGCATCCTTCGCCCCGTAGCGCGGTTCGGGCGCGAAGAAGGCGATGGGGTTGTAGCCCCAGTAATTGGTCAGCCCCAGCTGCTCGAGCCTGGGCTCGGACATGAAGGCCGCCACCGGCATCAGCTGGACCGAGGTCACCCCCAGCCCCTGCAGATGCTCGATCATCAGCGGGTGGCTGATGCCCAGATAGGTGCCCTGCAACGCCTTGGGGATGCCGGGGTGCTGGCGGGTGAACCCCTTGACGTGGGTCTCGTAGAGCACGACCCGCTCCGGCGGGATGCCGGGCTTGCCGACTCCCTGCCAGTCGAAGGCATCGTCCACCACCACCGACTTGCCCACCATGGCCGCGCTGTCCCCGTCGTAGAGGGCATCGTCCCAGTGGGTGGCACGGCTGAGCGCACGGGCATAGGGGTCTATCAGCAGCTTGTCCGGGTCGAACAGCAACCCCTCCTGGGGAGAGCCATGCACCCGGTAGCCATAGCGCTGACCGGCCTTGACCCCGCGCACGTGGCCGAACCAGTACTGACCGCGCCGACCGGGCAAGGGGAGACGCGCCAGCTCCTGCTCCTCGTCGTCGAACAGGCAGAGCTCCACCTTGTCCGATTGGGGAGCCCAGACACAGAAGTGGCAGCCCGTCTCGTCCAGACGGGCGCCAAGCGGGTGCTCTACCCCGTTTTCCATTTCAAACATCAGGACTCCTGTTTGATGAACAAGGTCGCGAGCGGCGGCAAGTCCAGCACCAGGCTGTGTGCCATCCCCTGCCAGGGGGTCGCCTCGGCGACGAAGACCAGACCCACATCATAGTTGCTGCCCCAGTAATGCTCGCTGTCGGTGTTGAGCACCACCCGATAGCGACCGGCAGCCGGTACCCCGAGACGGTAACCGATGCGCGGCACCGGGGTGAAGTTGCAGGCCACCACCAGCGGATGGGCCCCCAGCTTGTCGGCCCGAAGCCAGGCGAAGATGCTGTTGTCCGCGTCCTGGTGATCCAGCCAGCGGAAACCGGCCTGTTCATAATCCGCCTGATACAAGGCAGGTTCATGACGATAGAGGTGGTTGAGATCCCGGATCAGCCGCTGCTGGCCGCCGTGCCTGGGGTACTGCAACAGGTGCCAGGGCAGCTGGGCATCGTGATTCCACTCGTTGCTCTGGGCGATCTCGGTGCCCATGAAGTTGAGCTTCTTGCCGGGGTGGGCATACATGAAGCCCATGTAGGCGCGCAGGTTGGCGGCCTGCTGCCACTCGTCTCCCGGCATCTTGTAGAGCAGGGAGTGCTTGCCGTGGACCACCTCGTCGTGGGAGAGGGACAGAATGAAGTTCTCGTCATAGTGGTACACCATGGAGAAGGTCATGTCGTTGTGGTGGTAGCGACGGTGAATGGGCTCTTTTTGCATGTAGCTGAGGGTGTCGTGCATCCAGCCCATATTCCACTTGAAGCCAAACCCCAGGCCGCCAAGGAAGGTGGGACGGGAGACCCCGGCAAAGGCGGTGGACTCCTCGGCAATGGTCATGGCGTGGGGGTACTTGCCGTACACCTCCTCGTTGGTCCACTTCAAGAGGCTGATCGCCTCGTAGTTGTGGTTGCCGCCATCGACGTTGGGCACCCACTCACCGGCGTTGCGGGAATAATCCAGATAGAGCATGGAGGCGACCGCATCCACCCGCAGGCCGTCGATGTGGAACTTGTCGAGCCAGAACAGGGCGCTGGCCACCAGGAACTGGCGCACGGTGTCGCGACCGAAGTCATAGATGTAGGAGTTCCAGTCCGGGTGCCAGCCACGGCGCGGATCTTCGTACTCGTAGAGCGGCGTGCCGTCGAAGCGGGCCAGGCCGTGGGCATCGGACGGGAAGTGGGCGGGCACCCAATCCAGAATCACGCCGATCCCCGCCTGGTGGCACTGATCCACGAAGTATTTGAAATCGTCGGCCGTGCCGTAGCGGCTGGTGGGGGAGAACATGCCCACCGGCTGGTAGCCCCAGGAGCCGCTGAAGGGGTGCTCGGAGACCGGCAGCAGCTCGATGTGGGTGTACTCCATCTCCTTGATGTAATCCACCAGTTCCACCGCCAGCTCGCGCCAGCTCAGGCTGTCGCCGTTGGGGTGACGCTTCCAGGAGCCCACGTGCAGCTCGTAGATGGAAAGGGGCTGCTCGCGCTTGTCATTGAGCTGACTCTCGCGCCAGGCGGCGTCCTGCCACTGGTACTGGCCGTGGTCATAGACCACGGAGGCGAACGAGGGGTACTGCTCGCAGTAGAAGCCCACCGGGTCGCTCTTGTGGGGCAGGCGATTGCCCGCCGGGTCTTTCAGTTCGAACTTGTAGCGATCCCCGGCCTTGAGCCCCGGCACGAACAGCACCCAGTGGCCGCACTGGCTGCGCTGCATGGGGTGACGGCGGCCATCCCAGAAGTTGAAATCGCCGATGAGGCTCACGGCCGTGGCGCTCGGCGCGTAGACGGCAAAGCGTACCCCTTCCACCTGCTGACCGAGGTGCGTCACGGTGCGCAACTGGGCGCCGAGGGTGTGGTAGAGGTTTTCCGGTTGCCAGGTGAGTTCCGCCAGCCCCTCCCAGGCGGCGGCCTGGAACTGATAGGGGTCGATGATGTCGGCACTGGCGTCGGCGTAGGTCGCGATGAGCTGGTAGGGGAAGGGATTCTTGCGGCGGGTGAAAACAGTTTCAAAGAGGCCCGCTTCGTCAGCGGTGGTCAGGGTGGCAACTATCTTGCCTGACTTGAGATCCCTGACCCGGACCTCGAGTGCATCGGGCAACCAGGCGGTGAGTTTCAGGCCTGGCCCATCCGGATTGGCCAGCAGGCCTAGATGGGAGAAAGGATCGGCACAGCGGGCGGCAACCAAACGTTCAACGGGCATCGACATTTCCTTTGATGGCTGAACATCCGCTTCGGCCGAAGCCGAAGCGGATGAAAGTGAGTCACATGTTGGCGTTCAAGGCTCAACGGCTGGCCTCGTCACGGGCCCGGCTCATCTTGCCCGCCAGATTCTTGAGCGCCTCGTCGGCGAAGATATCCTCCAGATCCCGGGAGAGCTTGCGACGCCAGTTGGGGTACTCGTAGCTGGTACCCGGCACGTTGACCGGCTTGTCCATCTCCAGCCAGTCTTCGAGCTGGGTGCTGAACAGGGCACAGCTGCCGCGGGACATGTGCAGTTGCAGACCGTGGTTGAGCTCGGTATTCATGCCGACCCAGTTCACGTCGTGACTGATATTGCCAGAGATGACCCCATGAGCATGCAGGCTGTCAAGGATCCGCTGCTTGGCCTGGTGGCGATCAGCATACAGGGTCTTGAGTACGTCTTCATCCGGGTACAGGCCCAGTTCGCGTCCCAGCGCCAGATCGTCGCAGTGCCAGAAGCCTTTGAGGGTCGGCATGTCGTGGGTGGTCAGGGCGGACATCGCCTGCTCGGCGTAGTGCGCCGGGGAGATGAAGCCACCATCGTCCTTGGAACGCTCGAAGAAGAACACCTTGTAGGAGTGGACGCCGTTCTCTTTCAGGGTCACGTCGATCCCCTCCGGCACGGTACCGAGATCCTCGCCGATCAGCAGACACTGGTTGCGGTGGGACTCAAGGGCCAGGATCCCCAGCAGGTCATTAACCGGGTAATAGATGTAGGCCCCCTTGGCGGCGGACTCTCCGGGCGGCACCCACCACAAGCGCAGCAAGGCCATCACGTGGTCGATGCGCAGGGCGCCGCAGGAGCGCATGTTGGCACGGAACAGATCCACCATGGGCTGGTAGGCGGCCTCGAACAGCTGGTTCGGGTTCATGGGGGGCAGGCCCCAGTTCTGGCCGAGGGGGCCGAGAATATCGGGCGGTGCACCGACCGAGGCTTTCGGGCAGTAGAGATCCCGGTTTGCCCAGATCTCGGTGGAACCTTCGGAGACGCCGACCGCCAGATCCCGGTAGATCCCCATCACCATGCCGGCGGCCTTGGCGCGGGCATCGGCCCGGGCCAGCTGCTCGTCAGCCAGGAACTGCAGATAGAGATAGAAGGCCACATCCTGCTGGTGCTCGGCCATCCAGGCCGCCACTTCGGGGTTGTGGTAATCGCGCAGCGCCTCGGGCCAGACCGGCCAGCCCCAGGCATTCTCGCCCTTGGCATAGAAGTGGGCCTGCAGGGCGTCAAACGCTGCCTGCTGTTGCAGGCTGTCACCGCCGGCAGCCACGAAGGCATCGAACGCAGCCTGACGCTCGGCGCTGAAGCTGGCCTGGTCGAATACCTGGCGCAGCATCCCGATCTTGGTCTGGATGACGCCGGTGTAATCCACGTTGTCCTTGACCCGCAGGGAGGTGAGGTGCTGCTGGAAGGCCGGGCTCGCCACTTCCGCTTTCAGGCGATCGTTGCCCAGGAATTCGGGCACCGCTTCCACGTCGATATAGGCGACGTTGAGCCAGCGACGGGAAGAAGGGCTGTAGGGGCTGGCACTCTCCGGGTTCGCCGGATAGAGGGCATGAATGGGGTTGAGACCGACGAAGTGGGCTCCCCAGGCGGCGGCATTCTCAACCAGCTGGCCGAGATCGCTGAAATCGCCGATGCCCCAGTTGTGGCGGCTGCGCAGGCAGTAGAGCTGGACGCTCGGGCCCCACACCTTGCGACCATTGGCGATGGGCGCCTGCTTGTAGCAGGACTTGGGGGCAACGATGAGACGCATGGTGGCCAGCGGCTCGTCATTGCCCTCTTCCAGCAGGATGAGCTGGTGATAACCCAGCGCAGGCTGCACATCCAGGGTGACGCGATAGGCCTGACACTCCATCTCCTCGAACTCGGCCACCCCGACCAGCTCACCCTCGATGGGGGTGAGTTGACCGGACAGCACTGCACCCTGCTCCTGCTGGAGCTGCCAGGTGAGGGCATCGTTGACGAATTCGATGGGGAGGCGAACCTCAAGAGTAACGGCGTCGCCGCTGCGTACCACCATCACGGGATCCAGCGCGCGCAGCCAGTGCTGGCGGTGCTCCTGCTCAAGCTGTTCGGACAGGGCGGCCTCGTCATCGACGCGGTAGCCCATGGCGCCCAGCATGGCGGCCTTGCTCTCTTCCGATACCAGGGCCGGCTGGCCCCAGGCATCAACATACTCACTGGCAATGCCTTTGGCGGCAGCCAGCTGTTCAATCAGGGTGGTCATAGTTTGAGAATTCCCGCTGTGGATTCTGTCTACGCTATTTTGTGATTAATTTTTATGGTTGGTACTTGAACAGTGGCTCTTTGGCCATGCTAAACCGCGCACATTTTTACATATCTCCCCGGCTGGATGTGTGACCGGGCAGGCACTATTGTTGTTCTCTGCCACCGACTTTGCTGATGATGCATTCAACAAAAGTTGGTAGCCAGTTACATAAACCGAAAATAAATTTCACAGTTTTTCATGATATAGCGCAATTTCGCGCAGATTGTTGGTTGACTCGCGAGGGAGTTCTAGTAAATTTACAAACGGAATTTTCTTTGACTACTGAACAGTTAGGTAACCAATTATGACTATCAAAGTAGGTATTAACGGTTTTGGCCGTATCGGTCGTTTCGTTTTCCGTCTGGCCGCTGAGCGTGCTGACATCGAAGTGGTTGGTATCAACGACCTGATCGACGTTGACTACATGGCTTACATGCTGAAGTACGACTCCACTCACGGTCGCTTCAAGGGCACTGTTGAAGTCAAAGACGGCAACCTGATCGTCAACGGCAAAACCGTACGTGTTACCGCTGAACGTGACCCGGCCAACCTGAAATGGGGCGAAATCGGTGTTGACGTTGTTGCCGAAGCAACCGGTCTGTTCCTGACCGACGAAACCGCTCGCAAGCACATCGCTGCCGGTGCCAAGAAAGTCGTACTGACCGGTCCGTCCAAAGACGCTACCCCGATGTTCGTCATGGGCGTCAACCAGGATTCCTACGCTGGCCAGGACATCGTTTCCAACGCTTCCTGCACCACCAACTGCCTGGCCCCCATCGCCAAGGTTCTGAACGATACCTTCGGTATCGAATCCGGCCTGATGACCACCGTTCACGCTACCACTGCTACCCAGAAGACCGTTGATGGTCCGTCTGCCAAAGACTGGCGCGGTGGCCGCGGTGCGGCTCAGAACATCATCCCGTCCTCTACCGGTGCTGCCAAGGCTGTTGGCGTGGTCATCCCGGAACTGAACGGCAAGCTGACCGGCATGGCCTTCCGCGTTCCGACTCCGGACGTGTCCGTTGTTGACCTGACCGTCAACCTGAAGAAAGAAGCGTCCTACGCTGAAATCTGCCAGGCCATGAAGGCTGCCTCCGAAGGCGCCATGAAGGGCGTGCTGGGCTACACCGAAGACGAAGTGGTTTCCACCGACTTCCTGGGTGAGCGTCAGACTTCCGTGTTCGATGCCAAGGCTGGTATCCAGCTGAACAAGACCTTCGTGAAAGTCGTCTCCTGGTACGACAACGAAATGGGCTACTCCAGCAAGGTTCTGGACCTGATCGCTCACATCTCCAAGTAATTTGGGATGCGCAATCGCGTAGCTTGAAAAAAGGCGGCCAATGGCCGCCTTTTTGTATTCTGAATCACGGACCCTTTCTGAATGTCCCCGAGCACTGGAGCCTTTATGACACCGACACGTACGCTGACTGCCCACTGCACCCTGAGCCAGGATGGCCTGCCCCTGCTGACCATAGACAATGAGCACGCCAGGGCCGAGATAAGCCTGTTTGGCGCCCATGTGCTGCGTTACCAACGCCATGGTGAGCCGGCCTCTCTCTGGCTCAGCGACAAGGCGATACTGGATGGCAGCAAGCCCATTCGCGGCGGCATTCCCCTCTGCTGGCCCTGGTTCGGCCCCTCCCCCGCTCGCGTTGGCAGCGGCAAGCCGGCTCATGGCTTCGCACGCAACTGCCTGTGGACGCTGGATGGGGTCTCCGATCACGGGGATGGCACACTCGTCCACCTCTCCCTGCGTGACAACGATGCCAGCAGGACGCTCTGGCCCCATGCCTTCGAGCTGGAGCTGGACGTACTGGTCGGCAAGGAGCTTTCCCTGGTGCTGACCACCCGCAACACCGGCAAGTCAGCGCTCACCTACAATGCCGCCCTGCACACCTACCTGCAGATCAGTGCGCCGGAAGCGGTAACCGTGACCGGCCTCGGCGAACCCTATCTGGACAAGCTGACCGGCCGCAACGAACTGCAACAGGGAGCGCTGACCGTCACCGCAGCCATGGATCGCATCTACCGCCAGCCCGATGCCATGGTCAGCGTGCAGGATGGTGAGCGCACCACCCGGGTGGTCAGCGGCAACCACGACAGCGTGGTGGTCTGGACCCCCTGGCAGGAAGGGGCCAGCGCCATGGCCGACATGAGTGACGACGGTTATCGCACCATGCTCTGTGTCGAGGCAGCCATCACCGCCGAGGACGGGATCACCGTCGCGCCCGACGAGGAGCACAGCTTCTCCACCGTCATCATCTGACGATACGGCTGACGGATAAATTAAAGAGGGCTCCCGCGGGAGCCCTCTTTGCATCTTGCCATCAGCGGCGATCAGGCGTTGCCCTGGGTCTTGAGCTTGAGCTCGGCGGCGAAATCCAGCATGCGATCGAGCGGGACAAGCGCTTTGAGACGCAGTGCCTCATCCACATGGATCTCGTGACGCTCGGCACCGTCGGTCAGGGCTTCCTTGATGGCCACCAGGCCGTTCATCGCCATCCAGGGGCAGTGGGCGCAGCTGCGGCAGGTGGCACCATCGCCGCCGGTGGGCGCTTCCACCATCTCTTTCTCCGGGCATGCCTGCTGCATCTTGTAGAAGATGCCGCGATCGGTCGCCACGATCAGTTTTTGCTGGGGCAGCTCTTTGGCGGCCTTGATGAGCTGGCTGGTGGACCCCACCGCATCCGCAAGCTCGATGACGGAGGCCGGGGACTCCGGGTGCACCAGCACGGCGGCATCCGGGTTCTGGGCCTTGAGCTCGCGCAGCGCCTTGGCCTTGAACTCGTCGTGCACGATGCAGTGACCCTGCCAGCGCAGCATCTCGGCCCCCGTCTTCTTCTCGATGTAGGCGCCGAGGTGTCGGTCCGGGCCCCAGATGATCTTGTGACCCTGACTGTCCAGATGTTCGACGATCTCCAGCGCAATGCTGGAGGTGACCACCCAGTCGGCCCGTGCTTTCACCGCTGCCGAGGTATTGGCATAGACCACCACGATGTGATCGGGGTGGGCATCGCAGAAGGCGGAGAACTGGTCGATGGGACAACCCAGATCAAGAGAGCACTCGGCCTCCAGCGTCGGCATCAGCACCCGCTTGTGGGGGCTCAGGATCTTGGAGGTCTCTCCCATGAAGCGCACACCGGCCACGATCAGGGTCTGGGCCGCATGGTCGCGACCGAAGCGGGCCATCTCCAGGGAGTCACCCACGAAGCCACCGGTGGCTTCTGCCAGGGCCTGGATCTCGGGATCCGTGTAGTAATGGGCAACCAGCACGGCCTGGCGCGCCTCGAGCAGCACCTTGATCTCGGCGATCAGGGTCGCCTTCTGCTCGGGAGTCTGGGGCTGTGGTTTGGCCGGGAAGGGGTAGTCCATCTCGACTACCGGCGGAATACTGCTCAGTGCATTGCTCATTGCGACTGTTCCATCAACGCTCGGGAAGACCAAAATTATAACCAGAAGCCGTGCACAAACCCATCAACAAATCCAGTACAGTACAACTGTCAGGACCCGCTCCGACCATATCGTTGTCATTCTTGCCAAAAGGAGTTGTCGAATGAAACAACGTTCGCTCAAGACCAAGTTGTTGTTGCTCACGCTGGGACTTTTTCTCGCCAGTGGCGTCGCCATGACATGGATACAGTCCTCCTCGCTGAACGGCCTGCGCGATGACATCATGGCGCAGACCCGCGGCGCCCTGGAGCAGGAGGTTTCCCGTTCCCTGCAATTCCAGGCAGAGCGGTATGCCGTGCAGATCGAAGACCAGTTGCAGCAGGCCTATCAGATACCGCTCGGCATGGCGGCGCAGCTTGAAGGAAGCATGGCCCAGCCGGACCAGCGGCTGAGTCGCCCGCAAGTAGAGCTGCTGCTTGGCAGCCGCCTGCGCCAGGCAAACGGGATCAGCTCCATCTACGCCCAGTTCGAACCCAACGGTTACGACGGACAGGACGCCGACTGGCAGACAGGCGCCAGCCATTCGGTTGCCGGTAAGGGCAGTCTCGAGGTCTACTTCACCCGGGAACAGAACGGAAACATCGCGCAGCAGACCATAGATGCCGCCACCAGTGACGCCAAGTTCGACACCTCGCGCAATGAATTCGGCATTCGCAACAGCGAGTGGTATCTCTGCGGTCGCGAGACTCGTCGCCCCTGCCTGATGGAACCCTACCTCTACGAGATAAGCCCTGGCCAGAAGATGCTGATGACCAGCCTGACGGTGCCCGTCCTCAAGGATGGCAAGTTTGCCGGGATCACCGGGGTAGACATGAACCTGCCCATCTTCCAGCAACTGGCCGAGCACCTTGGCAAGAGCCTCTATGACAACCAGGCCGAGGTCACCCTGGTCAGCAAGGCGGGCTTCATCGTCGGCAGCAACCGCCATCCGGACAAACTGGGGCGCCCCCTGACAGAGGCCGGACTGGTTGCCCCGAATGGACGCCCCGCCGATACCGACAGCGATTTCATCCTGCAGCAGCCCATACGGATCGAGGCTGCCGACAACCAGTGGTGGCTGATGATCAAGGTGCCCAAGGCCCTCGCCCTCAGCCAGGCCAACACCATCAGCCAGCAGCTCGGCAGCCTGTTGCAGGCTACCCAGCAGCAGCAGCTGGTTGCCATCGTTGTCATCACCCTGGTGGCCCTGGGCCTGCTTGTCTGGTTCATCCAGACCATCACGGCGCCCCTCTCCCTCATCAGCCGCCACGTCTCCCACCTCGCCAGCAATGAAGGCGACCTGACCCAGCAGATGCGTATCGACACCCACCAGGAGCTCATCGAGCTGGGCAGGCATCTCAATGCCTTCCTCGGCAAGCTGAGGGCCATGGTGCAGGGCAGCAAGCAGATAGGGCAACAGGTGCATCAGCAGGCCAGGGGCATGAAACAGACGGCCGATGCCATGCGCAGCAGCCTGGATGATCAGAGCCTGGAGCTGGAGAGCGTGGTCAGCGCCATGCACGAGATGAGCACCACGGCAGTCAGCGTGGCGGGCTATGCGGAACAGGCGGCGCAGGAGTCGGAAGCGGCGACCCACCATGTCAGCACGGCCCAGCAGACCTTGAGCAGGGCCCGCAGCGAGATCCATACCCTGGTCGAGGACATGCATCAGGCCGACAAGGCGGTCGCCCAGGTCGCCCAGCGCAGCACCAATATCAGCCACATTCTCGATGTGATCCGGGCCATTGCCGAACAGACCAATCTGCTGGCCCTCAACGCAGCCATCGAGGCGGCGCGGGCCGGCGACATGGGCAGGGGTTTTGCCGTCGTGGCGGACGAGGTGAGGGCGCTGGCCAACAAGACCCGCTCATCCACCGACGAGATAGGGCAGCTCATCGGCAGCCTGCAAACCGAGGTCACCAGCAGCCAGCAGTTGATGAGCACGGGGATCGCCCGCTCGGTGAGCACGGTTGAAGGCACGGAGCAGGCCTTCGAGGCACTCAATCAGGTGGTCACCCAGATCCAGCAGATCCATGATCACATCAGCCAGGTAGCGACCGCCGCCGAGCAGCAGAGTGCCGTGAGCGACACCATCAACCAGAACCTGATGCGCATCGGTGACGCCGCCACCACCCTGGGACAAGAGGCCAATGCCAGCCAGCGCCTGAGCGAGGCACTGGAACAGGCGGCCACCACCCTGGCAAGCGAGCTGGATCGACTGCGAACCTGATGGGAGACGGAAACGAAAAAGCCCGCATCGCTGCGGGCTTTTCAATATGGTGGTCGTTACTGGGCTCGAACCAGTGACCCCCTCCTTGTAAGGGAGGTGCTCTCCCAGCTGAGCTAAACGACCTGGGATATGACTGAAATGATGGTGGGTCGTGCTGGATTCGAACCAGCGACCAATTGATTAAAAGTCAACTGCTCTACCGACTGAGCTAACGACCCATCGAAATCATTTTTAAAGCATGGTGGTCGTTACTGGGCTCGAACCAGTGACCCCCTCCTTGTAAGGGAGGTGCTCTCCCAGCTGAGCTAAACGACCTGGGATATGACTGAAATG
>NZ_JBFODR010000016.1:0-26042 GCF_040908425.1 Aeromonas sp. R2-1 | reverse complement strand
CTACTTTCCCGCTGCCGCTCGACTTGCATGTGTTAGGCCTGCCGCCAGCGTTCAATCTGAGCCATGATCAAACTCTTCAATTTAAGTTTGGTTGCTTCGAAAAGCGGCTCAATGAATTGCTGAATTAACTGCTGCAACTTTCGTTGCTTTGGTCACTTCATCAGACATTGAAAATCAAAAATTGTTTTTGATGCTCGATGCTGTGAGTGCCCACACAGATTGCTTGATTCAAATTGTTAAAGAGCAGGGTCTGAAACTATAACCCTCACCAGCTTGCTTTGCAAGGTGGACCAGACGCGCACTGCGCCGTGCTGATGGAGGCGCATTATAGGGATATGATTCTCGCTGACAAGCGAAAACTACGTGTTTATTTGAAAAAGACGTTCAGGTGTTTAATCAACAACCAATCAGACTAAAAAGCCGTCAACAATTCATCTAAATGAGCCTGCACGCCTTCTCTATCGCTACCAATCGGTACCCGTTTTCGCCACATCAAGATCTGCATGCCAGCCACGCCAGGCATACAAAAATGAAAAGGGCCCCTCGGGGCCCTTCATATCACGCTGCTTGTAGATCAGATGGAGAAACTGGAACCGCAACCACAGGTGGTGGTGGCATTGGGGTTGGTCACGGTAAAGCGAGAGCCTTCCAGACCTTCGGTGTAATCCACACTGCCGCCGACCAGGTATTGCAGGCTCATGGGATCGATCACCATGGTGACGCCGCTCTTCTCGACCACGGTATCGCCATCATTGATTTTCTCGTCAAACGTGAAACCGTACTGGAAACCGGAGCAGCCCCCCCCAGTGATGTAGACCCGCAACTTGAGTTCGGGATTCTCTTCTTCGGTGATCAAGGTCTTTACCTTGTTGGCTGCCGCATCCGTCATCTGGATGGGCAAGGGGGCTTCTGCTACTGCACTCATTGCTGACCTCACAACCGTTACATCCACAAACATGGAAACCGCGAAATTATCCAATACCCGACCATTTAGTTCAAGTATTCACCACTCTCTTACTGTGCTGCCGGCAAGGGGGTTGGTTGAGCGATCAGAGGCTTGAGCACCTCGTTCCACTCGGCCACCAGCTCCTGGGCCGGTTGCCGTCCCTCCTTCGGGATGAGGATTCTCACCCTGTCCGGGATGAAGCCTGAGGGAAGCTGCCAATTGCCCTCCAAGAGCTGGAAGTATCGCAACGCGTAGCGTCCCTCCCCCACCTTCATGCCAAGATCCCGGCCACTGAGGATCCTGGGCTTGTCAGCCAGACTGCCTTCGAGCCGGATCTGCACCTGCCCCCGAAACAGCTCCCGCTTCTTGGCGGGTTGTGTGAGCGCCAGACGATAGTGGTAGCGACCCGGCACACTCGTCTCCTGCACTGTCAGATTGTCGATGGATACCCCCACCTGTTCGCCGGTGGGACGCATGATGCGCTCGAAGAAGGCCAGCTGACGTTTCTGCTCCTGTACCTGGGCTTCCTGATCCTTGAGCGTCTGCTGAAGTTGTTCGAAGGCGGCCTTCTGGGTCGCCAGCAGGGTCTCCCTGACGCCGAGATCCGTCTTCAGTTGTGCAATGGCCTTGCTCTGACGCTCCAACGTCTCTTGCTGCACCGTCATCAGGCTGCTCTGAGCCAGCTCCTGTCTGTTCCCGACGACATAACCGATACATGCCCCCACGGCCAGCACCACCAATAACTTCACGATTTGGGACATAAGGCCTCTTCTATATGCCGACATCAACACGGCCGGTTTCTTTTCACTATACGCGACCATGCCGGATTGATACGGATAAACAAAGAGTTAACCGGTCGCGATGCTGCTTTCACCCCGGTTTTGACGCGCAGCAAGCCGTAAAGTTCGCTCCAGGATCTGGGAATAGATAGGGCGCCCCCCCAACCATTGCGCCACCAGGGTTGCCCCTATGGTGGTGATCATCATGGGCAGGATCAGCTGATAGTTGTCGGTCATCTCGGTCACCAGCACGATGCCGGTAATGGGGGCACGCACGGTGGCGGCGAAGAGCGCCCCCATGCCGGCGATGGCAAAGGCGCCCGGTTCGATGCCGAGATCGGGAAATGCAGAGTGGAACAGGTGACCAAAGATCACCCCGAACAGGGTGCCCAGCGCCAGGGTCGGCGCAAAGACACCACCAGGGGCCCCCGAGCAAAAGCAGATGAGGGTACCCACCAGTCGCACCGAGAAGATGATGAAGAGCGTCGCCATCGCATAGTCTCCCCCCGTCAGATGCGGGATGAGCTCGATTCCCCCTCCAGTGACCGAAGGGGCGAACAGCGACAGCATGCCAAAGGTTCCAGCCACCCCCATGCCGATGATGACGAAGCGGTGGCGCTTGTTCTGATGCAATGCCAGGTAACCATCCTGACAGGCGAGCACCAGCTTGTTGAAGACGAACCCCAGCACACCAAAGCAGCCCCCCATGAAGAGAAACAGCCAGAGCGCCTTCAAGGCCGGAGCGTCGTAGTGAGGCAGCATGATGACGGGGGATTGCCCTTTCATGTTCTGCAGCATCAGGGTCGCCATGACGGCCGAAATCCCGACCGCCTTGATGGCGAGGAAGGAGTAGCGAAATTGCGGTCGCATCTCTTCCATGACAAACAGTATCCCTGCCAGCGGGGCATTGAAGGCCGCAGCGAGACCACCCGCCGCACCGGCAGCCAGCAGGGCGTGGCCATGCTCCTTGGGCAACCGGAAGATATCCGTCACCATCTTGCCGAGGTTGCCCCCTATCTGCACCGAGGGCCCCTCCCGCCCCAGCACCATGCCGGAACTCAGGGTACAGACCCCGCCAAAAAACTTCACCGGCAACACCCGCCACCAGCGTACCGGGCGCAGGTCGTCCATGGCCCCTTCAATTTCCGGGATACCGGATCCCCCCGCCTCGGGGGCAAAGGCATGAGTGAGGAAATAGCCAACCAACCCCAGCAGGGCGCTGAAACCAAAGCCGAGCAGGCCAAGCTGCCACCAGGGGCGATCAGCCAGCAAGTCGACACGCTGCTGGGCCAGCCAGTGAACGCAAGACTCGAACAATCCGCACACCAGGCCTGCCAGCAGGCCAACCAGGGCCGCCAACAGGAGCACCAGCAGCGGCATCTTGTCCCGCCGTATCAGGCGCTGCAAGACTGGAGGACGACGCAGCGAGGCCGCGTCGGCGGAAGGAATGGCTTGTTGCTCCATGGATAATCACGCTCATCTAACGAGGACCAGACACACCTCGGCCTCGGCTGCCCAGCTCTGGGCCTTTCTGCTATAGTCGGCCCGTTTCATGTATCACGGGCGAGAGTCCGGGGCGAGAGCGCAAAGCATACTCCTCCCACCATCCCCTGCCGAGCCGCAATCGGCAGCCTGCGCCCGGGTAACGACCAAAATCCCATTAAGGATGATCCATGTCAAAATCAGATCAGCTGTTTGAACAGGCCCGCCAGACCATTCCCGGTGGCGTCAACTCACCGGTCCGCGCATTCAACGGGGTCGGCGGTACACCCCGTTTCATCGATCACGCCGATGGCGCCTACCTCTATGACGTGGACGGCCAGGCCTATGTGGATTACATCGGTTCCTGGGGCCCCATGCTGCTCGGCCACAACCACCCGGCCATCAAGGCCGCGGTCATCAAGGCGGTGGAAAAAGGGCTTAGCTACGGCGCGCCGACCGAGATCGAAGTGCTGATGGCCGAGAAGGTGCGCCAGATCGTCCCCTCCATGGAGCAGGTGCGGATGGTCAACTCCGGCACCGAGGCGACCATGAGCGCCATCCGGCTGGCCCGCGGCTACACCGGTCGCGACAAGATCGTCAAGTTTGAAGGCTGCTACCACGGCCACGCCGACTCCCTGCTGGTCAAGGCCGGTTCCGGCGCCCTCACCCTGGGTCAGCCCAACAGCCCGGGCGTACCGGCCGATTTCGCCAAGCACACCTTGACCTGCGTGTTCAACGATCTGGACTCGGTGCGCGAAGCCTTTACCCAGTACGGCAGCGAGATCGCCTGTATCATCGTCGAGCCGGTCGCTGGCAACATGAACTGCATCCCGCCGGTGCCCGGCTTCCTGGAAGGGCTGCGCGCCATTTGTGACGAGTTCGGCGCCCTGCTGATCCTGGACGAAGTGATGACGGGTTTTCGCGTCTCCCTGCGTGGCGCCCAGGGCCACTACAACATCGACCCGGATCTCACCACCCTCGGCAAGATCATCGGTGCCGGCATGCCGGTGGGCGCCTTCGGCGGCAAGAAGAAGGTAATGCAGCACATAGCCCCGACCGGCCCCGTCTATCAGGCTGGTACCCTCTCCGGCAACCCGGTGGCCATGGCCGCCGGCCTCACCATGCTGGATCTGCTGCTGGAGCCGGGCCTCTATGAGCAGCTGAGCGCCAAGACCGCCCGTGTCGCCGAAGGGCTGAAAGCGGCCGCCGCCAGGCACGGCATCCCGCTTGCCATCAACTACGTGGGCGGCATGTTCGGCTTCTTCTTCACCGACGAGACCGAGATCACCCGCTACGAGCAGGTGACTCGCTGCGACATGGAACGCTTCAAGCGCTTCTATCACCTGATGCTGGAAGAGGGCGTCTATCTGGCACCGAGCGCCTACGAGGCGGGCTTCCTGTCGCTGGCGCACGGCGACAAGGAGATTGAACACACCCTGGCGGCCGCCGAGCGCAGCTTCGCCAAGCTGGCTGGCTGACAAGCCGCAAGATGTGCAGAGGGCCCCGATGGGGCCCTTTTTTGTTTGCTCGTCCCGACAAGGCACCATAGTGGTGCATCCTTAAGTCCCTCACCGGAACCTTGCCACCTGCTGGTGCGCCGCGCCGTACACGGGCTGTCATAAATCGGGCCCACAATTTGCAGGCCCCTGCTTCAGGAGCCCATTGGACCGAGGTGTATATGGCAGAGATGAGCCCCATCGATGTGCTGCGGCGCTATCAGGAGTACGAAACCGAGCTGGCCCCCCTGCTGCTGGGGCTGCTCACCCTCCCCGAGGCGTCTCTCAAGACCTATGCCTTCGTCGAGGAGGTGAAGAGCCTGGCCCCCCAGATCAGGCCTGCCATACTGGCGCCCGTTCCGGCGGCCCAGGGGCAGCTGCGCCTGCTGGTGCAGGGCCATGGCCGGGAGCTGGAGATCAACCTGCACCAGCTGATCGCCTGGCTGATGGGGGACAGGGAGCGGCGGCGCGCCATTCCCTGGTTCAGGGCCGTCTACGTCGTCCTGAGTCTGGCCCTGTTTCTCATCGTCGGCACCCTCATCTGGCACGGGCTGGAACAGCTCTATCTGCTCCTGTGCGGCACCCAGCAGAACCGGCTCGGCGCCTTCAGCGCCATCATCTTCCTCACGCTCGCGCTGGCGGTGTTCGATCTCGGCAAGACCATCCTCGAAGAGGAGGTGCTGCTGCATAAGGACATCTTCCGCCACAGCGCCATCCGGCGCACCATTACCCGCTTTATCGCCGCCATCCTGATCGCGGTCTCCATCGAGGGGTTGCTGCTGCTGTTCAAGGGATCCCTCGGCCAGAGCGAACTGCTCTGGCCTGCGGTGGGGGTGATGGGGTGCGCCGTGGGGTTGCTGCTGGCGCTGGGGCTCTATGTGTTTCTCGGTGCCAGGGCGGAAGCCGCACTGGTCGCCTCCAGCCAGCAGACCGCTCACTCGGAGGGGGCTGCCAGAGGCATCAGAAGACGCGCCAGGACCGGGCGAGCGGGATGACATACCAACGCGGGGCGCCCGTGCAGGCGGGCCTCGCCGACGCCAGCTAGCTCGTCGCCTCTGCCAGCGCGGGCGCTGGCTGTCGCCGTGCCGCCCGCCAGGAGGCGTACATGGTCCAGGAGGTATAGATGACGATGAAGGCCACCAGCCATTTGAGCATCTCCATCTCCATGGATTTGACCAGCATGGCCGCCAGCACCACGCCGATGGGGCCGAAGATGGCCACCGCCAGCACGGCCCGCGCATCGAAAGCCCCCTTGCGAATGAAGGTCCCCGCCGAGAAGACGCTGAGAACGGCGGTGGATCCCATCATGATGGGAAAGGCCACCAGCGGGTTCATGCCGAGCAGATAGACCAGGGTCATGCAGGGGGCGAACAGGCCGATACCGACGTTCATCAGGGCTCCGAACAGGAAGTTGCCGGCAAGGGCGATCCCCAGCTTGTAACCGCTCAGCCCCATGGCCTCGCCACCGAGGGGGAAGAGCCCAAGCAGACCGGCAAAGATGAGACCGGCGACCACCAGCAGGGAGACCGCCATGACCAGCCGGATGGTCTGGCGATCAAAGGAAGCCACGTAACGGGCGCCCCAGGCCGCACCGGCCGCCGCAGCCGCCATCATGCTGATGAGGGTGACGGGATCCACGTTGACCACGCCGATGAAGATGAGAGCCTGGGTCACGGTCGGCAGCACGCACTGGCCGTTGAGGGTACCGGGCAGCACCCGATCATCGATCAACCTGAACTGCTTGTAGCAGGCGGTCTTCACCGCAAAGCTCCCCACCCCCAGGGTATCGAGAAAATTGGCCACAAAACCGATGGCCGCCACCGGCCAGAAAGGGGTGGCTTCGAGCTGGCCATGACGCCGTTTGTGCCACCAGGCACGGATCAGCATAACGAGAAAGACCAGGGCACAACCGATAAACAAGAGACGCAGAAAAGTGACAAGCATGGGGAGACCTCCAACAACGGGCGGCGATTCTAAGGCAGCGGAGGGAAAAAATCCTGGCCAGGATCATGAGACGACGGGTGCAAACGTTTGGCCGCGACTATTTTGGCTGGCAGAACCCGAATGGGGCTATCCATACTGGTTGGGAGGGCGACAGCCCGGGCTCATCGGGCGTAGTCCTGGTCATTTCGCGACGACCACAGCACCGGTGAGGCGTAAACGAAAGAAGGCGGGGTGACCCGCCTTCTTTTTTCATTCTCCGTCAGGCAATCCAGCGTGGCAGCCGGGGAGCCAGGCGGTCGATCAGGCGATCCGACACGGGAGTGAGCAACAGCAGCGGCAGGCAGATCAGGGAGAGGCAAAGAGCGCCAACATAGACGTCCGTCATCCAGTGCGCACCCGCCAGGATGCGGGGCGCCGAAAACAGGGGCACCATCACCACCGCAACCACCCCGGCCCAGCGCGGCAGATAGCGCAGAGCAAAACCGGCGAAGATCATCAGGAAGAGGGCGTGATCACCGGGGAAGCTGTCACCGGCGGAGTCCTTGGTGGGAATCGCACTGATCTCGGTCAGGCGCAGTGCTCCGTCCACCATCAAGGTGGGGCTGGGACGGCTGACCGGCAACAGATGCCCGAGCTGATTGATCACCAGGGCCCCCAGCAGCATCACGACCCCCATGGCCACCAGACGACGGCGCTCCTGCCCGTCGGCACGGAAGAAGCAACTGGCGAGGATCCCGCCCATGCAGGCCAGCGCGGCCAGATCGAACAGGCGGTTGTTGGTGATGGCCACCAGATCGGCCCAACGGGGGGAGTGGCCAATCCAGCCATTGACCAGCTGGAAGAGGGCGAGATCCCACCCATCCCAGGGGCCGTGCTCAGGCAGGGCGCCCCAACTGAAGGCGATGAGGCCCCCGGCCAGATAGAAAGGAATGAACTTGCTCATGCCGACGTGTCCTTCGAAAAACGCTCATTCTAGGCCAGCCGCAAGATGACTTGCATCACAAAAGTGTAAGAATTCGTGTAACAAAGGTATTCCATCGGCTCTTTTTTTGGCGCCACCGACCAGGTGGGCAAGCGCGCCCCCTCCTTGGCTCTCCCACCGGTTGCGGCTAGTATGGGCGCTCCCTTCGTTCAGGATGATGATGATGATGCGCAGCTACCTTCGCATGATGTTGTTTGCCCTCGGTTTGCTGGCAGGTGTACAGATCCCCGGGCTGGTCGATCTCTACTTCCAGCGGCTGGATGCCCGGCTGCAGCAGGCAGGTCTGGCGCTGGCCCCCTTCCAGCGCACGGCGGACCAGCACTTCAATGGCGATCTGCAGGCGCTGGTCGCCCATTACGGTGCCAGCCAGGATCCCGTCTTCACCCAGGATGCCACCAGCCTCCAGCAACTGGTGAACCAGCAGCAGCACCTTCAGGGGGAGATCGCCGTGCGGGAGAGCCCCTGGTACCAGCAGCTCTCCCACCTGTTGCTGCGCGCCGATCCCGCCCTCTGGCAGGATACCCTGCACAACTACGGCTATGTGGTCCCCCTCAAACAGGCCGCCATTTTCTGCGGCGTGGCGGCGGGTCTGCTGGCCTCCCTGGCGGGGGATCTGCTGCTCGGCCTCCTGCTGCTGCCATTTCGCTCCCGCCAGCGCGTCCCCCGTCACGGCCTGCGCTGATCCCCTCTCACTGCCAACCGGGGTGCCCGCCCCGGTTGGCGGCTACTCGAAGGGTTCGAGATAGGCTTCTATGGCCTTCTTCAGCCAGGCCAGCACCTTGCCGTGATGGGCGTTCTCCGACAGATAGACTCCGTAATCGCGCCACTGCAGACTGAACTTGTGCTTCAGGGTCAGCAGCTCCCCCTGGCGCAGCTGGCTCTGGATAAGGGGTGAAGGCAGCACCGCCCAGCCCAGACCATCCAGCACCGCATCCCGCATCAGTTCGAAACTCGACAACCCGATATGCTGCCCCCCGATGGGCAGCAGGCTCTTGACCGAAAACGCGTCCACATAGGAGAGGGTGACCTGGGTGTGATCGGTCAGATCCTGCTGCAACACCCGCTTCAGCCCCGCCAGCGGGTGGCTTGGCGCCACCACCATCAGGGTGCGGATCGGGTTGAGCACGTCGATGCAAAGACCGCTGCGCTCCTGTTCCTCGGTGATGAGGCCGAAAGCGGCATCCACGAACCCCTCTTCCACCAGGGCCGGCAGCTCCGGCGGTGAGGCCAGCACCAGGGAGATGCTGGTGCCCGGAAACTGGCGACGCAGCGCCCCCAGCATCTCGCGCCATACCACCTCGGGAATGGCGTCGTCCCGGGCTACCCGCAACGCCACCTCGGCACCGGAGGCATGGTGCTCGCACTTGAGCTTCAGGCTGTTGGCGGCCTGCAACAGCCGCCGACAGTCGTCCAGCACTTGCTCGCCGATTTCGGTCAGTCGGCTCTGGTTCGCCCCTCGTTCGAAAAGTTCGACGCCAAGCTCCACCTCCAGGGTTGCTATCGCCGAGCTCACGGCGCTGCGACTCTTGCCAAGTCGTCTGGCGGCATTGGCTATCGAACCACTGTCTGCTGTTTCTACAAAGAGTTGTATCTGATTTAGCTTCATGACTTCAAACTGGCGGCAGATTATTCCATCACCACCTTATCCCCTGGCCCGCCCCCAAGGCAAACTAGCAGCGACAGCTTTCTCGACGCTCAGCGATAACCTTGCCCGTTTCGGGTGCCGTTATCCTCTCATCGTCGCAGCAACAGAAGGAAACTGCATGTCATCCCGTCCCCTGCTTTTGGCCCGCCTCTTCCTGACGGGGGCCATCCTGACCGAGGTCGCCGGCACCTCCTCCATGGCCCTGATCCCAAAGAGCGAGAGCGGCTGGATCCACTATCTGCCGATGTGGCTCCTCATCACCCTCTCCTACCTGCTGCTCGCCAAGGCCGCCAGGACAATCTCCATTGGTATCGCGTTTGCGCTGTGGGAAGGGCTGGGGATCGCCCTCATCACCGCCGTCTCCGTCCTGTTCCTCGGCTACGAGCTGAGCATCCAGGAGTGGATCGGACTGGCGCTGGCCATAGTGGGGATTGTCATGGTGACCCTGGGCGAGACCCATGATGCACCAGCCCCCACCCGCCAGAGGAGGGAAGCCCCATGCACCCGTTGATCATCGTACTGGGCGCCGCCCTGCTGGATATCGGCGCCAACATGGCGATCAACCGCTCCATCGGTTTTCGCGACAAGGGGTGGGGCGTCCTCGGCATTCTGCTGGTGCTCTGTGCCTTCACTCTGCTCAGCGAGGCGGTCAGTACCGGCAAGATCGATCTGGCCGTGGCCTATGCCACCTGGGGCGCCATCGGCATCCTGGGCACCGCCCTCGGGGGCCTGCTGCTGTTCGGCGAGCGCCTCAGACCCGTCGGCTGGCTCGGCATGATGGTGATGGCGGTGGCGGTCGCCCTGCTGACCACAGCATGATCCCCTCTCCAACCCCATGAAAAAAGCCGCCCTGTTCCCAGGGCGGCCTTTTCATGGTCAAACCGATCATCCAGATTGCAACAGGCAGCCTAACGCGCTGCCTCGTACAGCTCCAGCGGCAGGCCGTCGGGGTCGGCGAAGAAGGTAAAGCGCTTGCCGGTCAGCTCGTCCACCCGCACCGGCTCCACTTCCACCCCGTGCTGCTCCAGGTGGGCGATGACCCGGTCGAGATCCGCCACCCGAAACGCCAGGTGGCGCAACCCGCACGCCTCCGGCCTGGAGGGGCGGGGCGGCGGCGCCGGGAAGCTGAACAGCTCCAGCTGGCTGCCGTCCGGCAGCGCCAGATCCAGCTTCCACGACTGGCGCTCTGCCCGCAGGGTCTCGGCAATGATGGGCAACCCCAGCACCTGGTGATAGAAGTGGCGCGAACGCGGATAGTCGCTGGCGATGATGGCCACGTGATGGATGGCCTCAAACAGGGGATGGGTCATGGCAATCCTTGCAAAACGGGCAGCCTGCGCTGCCCGTCTTCGTCAGTTGAAGAAACCGTTGAACCAGTTGTCCAGGGCATTCGCCGGGTCCGAGACCGGGCTGGCACAGCTCATGGGCTCGGCCAGACCGGCCAGCTTGGCCGGCACCTGGAGACTGCCGGGACAATCACTGGCCACCCGGGCACCGCTCGAGCGGGAGAAGTTGGCCCAGCTCACCCCTTCGGGCATCTTCAGCCCCAGGCTGTTGACCCCTCGCTGGCTCATGTAGCCGCTGAACAGCTGCAAGGCGCCACTGGCACCGGTCAGCCCGGCCGGGGTGTTGTCGTCACGGCCGACCCAGACGCTCACCAGCTCGTTGTTGTCCATCCCGGCAAACCAGGAGTCACGCAGCTCGTTGGTGGTACCGGTCTTGGCGGCCATGGTGGCCCCGGGGAACTTGGCACCGAGCGCACGGGCCGTCCCCTGGCTCACCGTCTTGGTCATGGCGAACAGAGTCAGCCAGCTTGCCTGGGGATCCGTCACTCGCTTGGCCGCTTCGTCATGCTGGTAGAGCTGGCGCCCCTCGCCATTCACCACGGCCCGGATGGCCGACAGGGGCTGGGTCAACCCCTGGTTGGCAATGGGCAGGTACATCTGGTTCACCTCCATGGGCGAGAGCGCCACCGCCCCCAGCACCAGGGACGGATAGGGCTGGATCTCCTGCTGCACACCCAGCTTGTGCAGGGTATCCACCACCTTGTCCAGGCCTATCTGCATCCCGAGGTTGACGGTCGGCACGTTGAGGGAGCTGGCAAGCGCCTCCATCAGGGGCACGCTCTGGCGGAACTTGCGGTCGTAGTTCTGCGGCGTCCAGATCTGGCCATCCTGGCCGCGAATGCGGATCGGCTGATCTTTAAGCGGCGTGCCCAGGGTCAGGCCGTTGGAGAGGCCGGTCAGGTAGACCGCCGGTTTGACCAGGGAGCCAATCTGACGGCGGGCATCCAGCGCCCGGTTGAAGCCGGCGTAGCGGGGATCCCGTCCCCCCACCATGGCGACCACCTCGCCCTTGTGCCAATCGGAGACCACCATGGCCGCCTCCAGCTTCTTCTTGCCACGCTGCTTCTCTATGGTGGCCAGACCCGACTCCACCGCCTGCTCGGCGGCGTGCTGGGCGATGGGATCCAGACTGGTGAAGATCTTGAGGCCGGACTGCTTGAGCAGATCCGGGCCGAAGCGGTTCTGGATCTCCCGCTTGAGCAGCCCCATGAAGGCCGGGGTACGGCCATAGCTCATCTGGCCGCGGGCGATGATGCCAAGGGGCTGCTTGCTGGCCAGGTCATACTCGGCCTGGGTCAGGCTGCCGTGATCCGCCAGCAGTTTCAGCACCAGATCCCGGCGCGCCTTGGCCCGGTCCGGGAAGCGCCAGGGATCGTAATAGGAGGGGCCCTTCACCATGCCCACCAGCAGGGCCACCTGATCGATGTCCAGCTCGTTGACCGGAATACCGAAGTAGAAGTAGGAGGCGAGCCCGAAGCCGTAAACCCCCTGGGAGAAGTTCTGCCCCAGATAGACCTCGTTGAGGTAGGCCTCCAGGATCTCGTCCTTGCTGTAGCGGTAGTCGATGAGCACCGCCATGTAGGCTTCCTGCAGTTTGCGCCACAGGCTGCGCTCACGGGTCAGGAAGAAGTTCTTGGCGAGCTGCTGGGTGAGCGTACTGCCCCCCTGCACGGTGCGACCCGCCAGCAGGTTGGCTGCCATGGCGCGCATGATGGCCACCGGCGAGACACCGCCATGCTGGTAGAAGTCCCTGTCTTCCGTGGTGAGCAGCGTCACCAGCAGGCTGTCCGGCACCTCGGAAAGGCGCACCAGCAGACGGTCTTCCCGATCCTCGGTGTTGAGGCGATCGAGCAGCACCGGGTCCATCTGGGCATAGCCGAGCTGACGCTGGTTCTCCAGGGACTGGATCCCCTCGAGGCGCGCCCCGTTGAAGGTGAGACGCAGGCCACGGGCGCCGTCGGCACCGTCGTGGAACTCGAACGGCCGGCGCACCAGCTCGATGCGATTGCCGCTCACCGCGTACTCACCCGGGGTATGAGGCTGACGCACCTGCTTGTAGCTCAGCATGTTGAGCTCGCGCAGCATCTGGGTCTGGGAGAGCCGCTGGCTGGGATAGAGCTCCAGCGGGCGGCTGTAGACCATCACCGGCAACTGCCACTTCTCGCCGTCGAAGCGCTCGCGCACCTTGGTGTCGAGATAGATGCCAAACACCACCATGAAGGCCGCCACCACCAGAGAGAGCTTGAAGCCCAGCCAGAACAGGGTGCGCCAGATGGTGCGTTTGGGCGCCGCCTTCTTGGGCGTGCGCTTGCGTCGTTGGGTTGCCATAAATCCTCTTGTCGTTCTCCTCGCCATCCCGCTGATGCGAGCGGCCTGCGATGCCTGTTGTGGAGGGGGACTGTGCCACCGCCATCTTGTTCTGATCGTACCGACCGATCACTGTCCCGTCGGCTACTCCTGCAATCCCATCTTCTTCTTGGTCACCCGGGTCGGCATCGCCTCCAGCGGGTTGTCCGGCCAGTAGTGACGGGGGTAGCGCCCCTTCATCTCTTTTTTCACCTGCTCATAGGATCCCGCCCAGAAGGCGGCGAGATCCGCGGTGATCTGCAAGGGGCGCTGGGCCGGGGAGAGCAGCTCCACCACCAGGGGCACCCGGCCATCGGCCACGCATGGGGTGGCACCCAGCCCGAACATCTCCTGGATGCGCACCGGGATCGCCGGCGCCTGACCCGGCTGGTAGCGGATCCGCACCCGGCTGCCGGTCGGTGCGGTGAAGTGGCTCGGCAGCGCCTCGTCCAGCCGCCTTGGCAGGGGCCAGGGCAGAGACTGGCGCAGGATGTCGCTCATGTCGAGCCGCTTCAACTGCTCCAGCCGGGTCATGCCGCTCACCGCCGGCAGCAGCCACTGCTCGAGGTCGGCCAGCAGGCTCTCCTCATCCATGGCGGGCCAGGCTTCGTCGGGCAGCCAGTCGCGGGCGCAGCGCAAGCGGGCCAGCAGCCCCTCGCTGCTCTCGTCCCAGGGCAGCACGTGCAGCCCCTTGCGCCGAATGCCCTGCAGCAGGCAGCGCCCCTTCTGTTCATCGGAGAGATCCGTCAGCGGCCGCTGGCCGAGCACCAGCTCGCCGAGCACCTGCTGGCGCTCCGCACGCACCCGTTCCTCCCGATCGTCCCAGTCGAACCACTGGCGCTCGCCGACCAGCTCGGGCAGCTGGCGCACCAGCTCATCCAGCACCACCGGCTCGGCGATGAAGATGCGGCTGCCGCGCTCGTTCTGACCCATTTCGACGGCCACGATGGCCCCCTGCCCCTGGCAGGGATGCCCTTCTACCAGATCGCAGCTCACCCCGCCACTGAGCTGATAGCGGCTGCCACTGCGCAGCTTGCCGATGCGATCGGGCCAGGCGAGGGCGCACAGCAACCCCAGCCATTGACCCTGCGGGCTGCTTGCCCGCACGCCGAGCCGCTCGAACCAGCGGGCCGCCCCCTGGCGCAGGGCGCCCTGACGGCGGTGGAACAGCACGGACAGGCGCTCCGATCCTCGCAGATCTTCTTCCAGCAGCGCCACCAGGAAAGCCGCATCGGCGACAATCCCTGTCAGACCCTCGGATTCCAGCTCCCGGGCCCGCAGCAACATGCGGGCTAGGCGGGGATGGGTGCCGAAGGCCGCCATGGCACGGCCTGCCGGGGTAAGTTGTTGCTCACCCTCCGGGGCCATGGCGCCCAGGGCAACCAGCAACCGCCGGGCGCTGGCCACGGCGGCAGGGGGCGGCATGTCCAGCAGGGGCAGCGCCTCCACCCGGGCCCCCCACTGGGCGGCGTCCATCAGCAGGCCGGTGAGCTCTTGCGTCAGGATGTCGGGGGGACTCTGCTCGGCGAGGCGCTCCTGCACCTCGCTGCTCCAGAGCCGATAGCAGACGCCGGGGCCAAGCCGCCCTGCCCGCCCCGCCCGCTGGGTGGCGGAGGCTTTGGCGATGGGCCGGGTCTCCAGCCGGGTAACGCCGCTCTTGATATCGAAGGTGGCGCGCCGCTCCAATCCGCTGTCGATGACCACGGAGATCCCCTCGATGGTGAGGGAGGTCTCCGCCACGTTGGTGGTGAGCACCAGCTTGCGGCGACCCGCAGGCACAGGCTCGATGGCCGCTTGCTGGGCCGCGAGGTCAAGACGGCCATAGAGGGGAGCCAGGGTCACATCCCCTGGCAACCGCCCTTCCAGCCACTGTGCCAGCCGCTCTATCTCCCCCTGTCCCGGCAGGAACACCAGGGCACTGCCAGCCTGACTGGCGAGCGCCTCCAGCACCACGGCGCCGACCTGGGGTTCCAGCCACTGCTGACGGTTGGCGGGGCGATAGTGGTACTCGATGGGAAAGCCGCGCCCCTCGGAGCGCACCACGGGGGCACCTGGCAGCAGGCGCTCCAGGGCCATGCCATCCAGAGTGGCGGACATCACCAGCAGCTTGAGATCATCGCGCAACCCCTGCTGGCTTTCGATGGCGAAGGCCAGCGCGGTATCGGCGTGCAGGCTGCGCTCGTGGAACTCGTCAAAGATGACGAGCGACACGCCGGTGAGCTCAGGATCCTGCTGCAGCATCCGGGTCAGCACCCCCTCGGTCACGATCTCGAGCCGGGTCTGGCTGCTGGTGCGGCTCTCCCCGCGCACTCGCAGGCCGATGCGCTCGCCCACCTTCTCCCCCAGCTGACGCGCGAGGAAGCTCGCGATGTTGCGCGCCGCGAGGCGCCTGGGCTCCAGCATGATGATGCGCCCGGGCAGCCGGTGCTGGCGCACCAGCTCCAGGGGCAGCAGGGTCGATTTGCCCGCGCCGGGGGGCGCCTGCAGGATCACGCTGGTATGGTTGTCGAGGGCTGCAAAGAGTTCGGGCAACACCGGGACGATGGGGAGGGAAGACAAAGCGATGGGCACCTTCTGTGACACTTCTGAAAAGGGGTCCATTCTGCCACAGCCTCCCGGCCATCGTAAGCGCCCCTGCCGGGCAGGGGCAGGAAGCATCAGGTGCAACACGGCAAGACATCCCGGGAGCGGCTGCCATAGAATGGCCCTTATCCGATGCCCATCACGAGGACCGACACGCCGCATGCCCAAACTCTTCTTTGCCCTGCCCCTGCCAGAGCTTGCCCCCGAGCTTGCGACCTGGCGAGACCAGCGCCCCTGGCCCGGCCAGCCGGTGCCCGAGAGCAACCTGCACCTGACCCTGGCCTTTCTCGGGGAGGCCGACGAAACGACCCAGGCTCGCCTAATCGCGGCCGCCGAGCGACAGCACTGCCCCCCTTTCAGCGTCCATCTGGATCAGACCGGCTGGTTTCAGCGCGCCAAAGCCGCCTGGGTGGGACCCGGTGAGTGGCCGAACGAGCTGACCGTGCTCGCGAGGGCGCTGCGCCGCCACGGAGAAAAACTCGGGCTGGGCAACGGCGAGCAGGGCTATCGCCCCCACGTCACCCTGTCGCGCAAGGCGGGCGAGGCCCCCGGCGAGCTGCCTGCACCGGATTTTCTGCTCAGGGCCGATCGCTTCTGCCTCTATCAATCCGTCAGCACGCCGGACGGCGTCCACTACGAACCGCTCGCCTGCTGGCCCCTGCGGGGCCGCGTCAAAAACCCGCACCGCGAGGAGCTCACCCCATGATCTTCGATCCCCCCCTGCAGTCCGGGCAGCTGATCTCCCGCTACAAGCGCTTTCTGACGGATGTCGCGCTCGACAACGGCGAGGTGATCACCATCCACTGCGCCAATACCGGCGCCATGACCGGCTGCGCCCTGCCGGGCACCCGGGTCTGGTACTCCACATCCGACAACCCCAAGCGCAAGCTGCCAAACAGTTGGGAAATCGCCGAGAGCCCGGCGGGTCACTTCATCTGCGTCAACACGGCCCGTGCCAACCAGATCGCCCGGGAGCTCATCGAACAGGGCGCCCTCGCCCCCCTGGCAGGCTATGCCAGGCTGCGCACCGAAGTGAAATACGGGGAAGAGAACAGCCGCATCGACCTGCTGCTGGAAGATGACCACAGGCCGGATTGTTACATCGAGGTGAAATCCGTCACCCTGCTCGACGAGCGGGAGCAACCCGGCATGGGGTACTTCCCCGATGCGGTCACCACCCGCGGCGCCAAGCACTTGCGTGAATTGATGGCCATGAAGGCGGCAGGGCACCGGGCCGTGCTGCTGTTCATGGTATTGCACTCCGGCATCGCGAGAATGCGCCCTGCAGCCCATATCGATCCGCACTATAGTCAGCTTGTTGAACAGGCGATGGCGGCAGGGGTTGAAATTTTATGCTATCGCCCCCATGTTGGGGTGCAGGGCATGGTGGCTCAGGATTTTATCCCATTTGAATCTGACCATATGCTACCCGAGGGCAGAGAATAAATGCAGAAGTGGGTAACATTATTGATAAGGCTTGTTTGCCTCCCGTTGACCCTTCTGCTATAGATGTCGCCCTCAATTTATGGATGGCACGGGTAGCGTGCTGAATTAGGAGACAGGGCATGCCAACAGGCGAAAACAGGAAATCTCTGGGCCCCCTGGCCATTGCGGGTGTAGAGCCTTACCAGATGAAAGCCGGTGAGGAGTACATGAATGACCAACAGAAGGTACATTTTCGCAAGATCCTGGGAGCCTGGCGCAACCAACTGATGCAGGAAGTTGACCGCACCGTCGACCACATGAAGGATGAGGCTGCCAACTTCCCGGATCCCGTGGATCGCGCCGCGCAAGAAGAAGAGTTTGCTCTCGAACTGCGCACCCGCGACCGTGAACGCAAGCTGATCAAGAAGATCGAGAAAACCTTGCTGCTGCTCGAAGAAGATGACTTCGGTTACTGCGAGCATTGCGGCATCGAGATCGGCATCCGCCGTCTGGAAGCCCGTCCGACCGCAGACCTCTGCGTGGACTGCAAGACGCTGGCCGAGATCAAGGAAAAACAGATGGCTGGCTGATGCCGCCCATCCACAGAAACGAAAAGGGAGCCCAGGCTCCCTTTTTTATTGAGCTTTTGGTCGGGCCGTCCCAGAATGCAGCCTCAATGCATCGCCTACCCGAATTGCCATGGTCATGACATCCCCCTCCTCCCGACGCCCCTATGTGGGCCGCTTCGCCCCCTCACCGTCCGGTCCGCTCCACTTCGGATCCCTGGTCGCCGCCCTTGGCAGCTTCTTGCAGGCCAGGGCACAGCAGGGACGCTGGCTGGTGCGTATCGAAGACATCGACCCCCCGCGGGAGATGCCGGGAGCCGCTGACCTTATCCTCACCACCCTGGAGGCACACGGTCTTGGCTGGGATGGGGAGGTGATGTTACAAAGCGCGCGCCATGGCCGCTATGACGAGATCATCGATCAGCTCTATCGGGCCGGGGATCTCTACTGGTGCCGCTGTACCCGGCGCGAAATCATGGCGAGCGGCGGTTTTTACAACGGCCATTGCCGCGCCCTGGGGCTGACCGCAGAGGGGTGTGCCGCCCGTTTGCGCCAGCACCACCCGGTCTATCGGTTCGAGGATGCGCTTCAGGGAGAGATCACCGTCCCTGCGGCGCTGGCGGAGGAGGACTTCATCGTGCGCCGCCGGGACGGGCTCTACGCCTACAACCTGGCGGTGGTGGTGGATGACATGGACAGCGGCATCACCGAGATCGTCCGCGGCGCCGATCTGCTGGAACCCACGGTGCGCCAGATTGCCCTCTACCAGACTCTGGGGGCTGCCGTCCCCGATTGGGTGCACCTGCCGCTGGCGGTGCAAGCGGATGGCAACAAGCTCTCCAAGCAGAACCATGCGCCGGCGCTGTCGCAGGACGAGGTACGACCGGCCCTGTGGCAGGCGCTGCACTTTCTCGGTCAGTGCCCGCCGCCCGAGCTGATGGCGAGCCGGATCGACGAGATCATCGGCTGGGGCATCGCCCACTGGCAGCTGGCCCGGGTGCCCCGCCAGCAGAAGATCCCGCAAGGGCAAAGCTAGCCCCGGCTGCATTTCTTGCCCCAAAAGGACCAATCAAGGGGAAGCAGGCCACACCGTTTCTCATTTGGTTGGGGCTGAGCTATGATAGGCCGCTATTTTTTTGGCCTCCCGTCAATTTGAAGTCATAACGAGGTGTACCATTTTTTCCCAGATCGCAAACTTTTGCCGCAAAGTGCTCGGCAAGGAAGACGGCGAGCAGTCGGTGGAGTCCCCCATTCCGGCCCGTGTCGCCGGACAGCGCCGTACCTTGAGCCGTGACCAGCACCCGATTTCGCGCAAAGAGATCAGCGAGAATGCCCTCAAGGTGCTCTATCGCCTGAACAAGGGGGGCTATGAGGCCTACCTGGTCGGCGGCGGTGTCCGTGACCTGCTGCTCGGGAAGACCCCCAAGGATTTCGACATCGCCACCGACGCGACGCCGGAGCAGATCAAGGCGCTGTTCAGCAACTGCCGCCTGATTGGCCGCCGTTTCCGCCTGGCCCACATCGTCTTTGGTCGTGACGTGATCGAAGTGGCCACCTTCCGGGGTCACCACCATCAGGTCAATACCAGCAAGCATGTGTCGGCCCAGTCCGATGAAGGCATGCTGCTGCGGGACAACGTCTACGGCACCATCGAAGAGGATGCCGAGCGTCGCGACTTTACCGTCAACGCCCTCTACTACAGCGCCAAGGATTTCACCCTGCACGATTTCGAGGGTGGGCTGGAAGACCTGGCCGCGCGCAGACTGGAGCTGATTGGCGACCCCGAGACCCGCTACCGGGAAGATCCGGTGCGCATGCTGCGCGCCGTGCGCTTCGCCGCCAAGCTGGACATGACCATCAGCCCGCGTACCGCCGCCCCCATCCGGGAGCTGGCCCCGCTGCTGCAGGACATCCCGGCCGCCCGCCTGTTCGAAGAGACCCTCAAGCTGTTCCTGGCGGGGGACGGTCTGGCCACCTACAAGCTGCTGCGGGAATACGGGCTGTTCCAGCCGCTGTTCCCCCAGGTAGCCGCCCTGTTCACCCCCCACGGCAACTCGCCCTACGAGCAGTTCATCGAGCAGGCGCTGATGGACACCGATACCCGGGTCCGTGAAGAGAAGCGCGTCACCCCCGCCTTCCTCTACGCCACCCTGCTGTGGGGCGCCGTCGAGGCCCGCGGCCGCGTGCTGGAAAACGAGAGCGGTCTGCCCTGGTACGATGCCTTCATGCTGGCCGTCAACGAGGTGCTGGACAACCAGGTGCGGATCATCGCCGTGCCGCGCCGCTTCACCACGGACGTGCGCGACATCTGGGCCCTGCAGCAGCGCCTGACCCGCCGCCAGGGCAAGCACCCCGAGCGCGCCATGGAGCACCCGAAATTCCGTGCGGCCTTCGACTTCCTGTTGCTGCGCAACCGGGTCGAGCGCGGCCTCGGCGAGCTGGCGAGCTGGTGGGAGCGCTATGTGGCCTCCAACCCGGACGTACGCCCGCAACTGCAACGGGAGGCGACCCGCCGCCCGGCGAGCGGCGAGCGCGCCGACTCCCGCAGCGGTGATGGCGAGAAGCGCAGCGGCAATGGCCGCAACCGCCGTCGCCCCCGTCGCCGCAAGCCGAAGTCGGCAGAGTAAGGATCCGCCGATGATCGAGGTCTTCGTCGCCATCGGCTCCAACCTGGCCGACCCCCTCGGCCAGGCTCGTCGCGCCATCGCCGCGCTGGCGACCCTGTCCGAGTCCAAGCTGCTGCAGACCTCCCACCTTTACGGCAGCCGCCCCATGGGCCCTGCGGATCAGCCGGACTACGTCAATGCCGTGGCGCGCCTTGCCACCCGCCTCAGCCCTCTGGCGCTGCTGGACGAACTGCAGCGCATCGAGCAGGCACAGGGGCGAGTGCGCAAGGATGAGCGCTGGGGCCCCCGGACCCTGGATCTCGATCTGCTGCTGTACGGCGACGAGGTCATCCGGCATGAGCGCCTGACGGTGCCTCACTATGGCATGAAGGAGCGGGAGTTCGTCCTGCTGCCCCTTGCCGAGATAGCCCCCTCCCTGGTGCTGCCCTGCGGCACCCCGCTCACCGAACTGGTTGCCCGCTGCCCGCGCAATGGACTCGCGATCCTGGCCGGTGCAGCAGGCGAGTAGAGAAGAGTAGGAACAACGTAATGAGCAAGATCACCACTACCCACCTGCAGAAGATGAAGCAGGACGGACAGAAAATCACCGCCATCACCGCCTATGACGCCACCTTCGCCAAGCTGTTCGACGACGAGGGCGCCCAGGTGCTGCTCATCGGCGACTCCCTCGGCATGGTATTGCAGGGCGGAGACGACACCCTGGCGGTCAGCATGGACGAGATGGTCTATCACACCCGCTGCGTGGTGCGCGGCACCACCAATGCCCTGGTGGTGACCGACATGCCGTTCATGAGCTACGCCACCCCGGAGCAGACCTACCAGAACGCGGCGCGCCTGATGGCGGCCGGTGCCCGCATGGTGAAGATGGAAGGGGGGGACTGGCTGTGTGACTCCATCCGCCACCTCACCCGTAACGGGGTGCCGGTGTGCGGCCATCTCGGCCTGACCCCGCAATCCGTCCACGTGTTTGGCGGCTTCAAGGTGCAGGGGCGCGACGAGTTCCACGCCCAGGAGATCTACCGCCAGGCGCTGGAGCTGCAAGCGGCCGGCATCCAGTTGCTGGTGCTCGAGTGCGTGCCCGTCTCTCTGGCAGAGCGCATCACCAAGGCGCTGCGCATTCCGGTGATCGGCATCGGTGCCGGCCCTGCCACCGACGGCCAGATCCTGGTGATGCACGATGCCTTCGGCATCACCTCCGGTTATGTGCCCAAGTTCACCAAGAACTTCCTGGCAGAGACCGGTGACATGCGTGCCGCCATTCGTCTCTATGTGAAGCAGGTGAGCGAGGGAACCTTCCCCGGCCCCGAGCACTGCTTCAACTGACTTTCTGTCGTCATGCGAGCGGGGGCCTGTGCCCCCGTCTCGCCCTCCCCCCTGACGACCCCCTCTTTTATTGATTCATCTGAAGGTGAACTGACGATGTTGGTTGTGAACAATCCCGCCGCGCTGCGCGAGCAGATCGGTCAATGGCATCGCGAAGGCCGCGCCATCGCATTCGTGCCCACCATGGGCAATCTGCATCAGGGTCATCTCACCCTGGTCGAGGAGGCCCGCCGCCATGGCGACAAGGTGGTGGTCAGCATCTTTGTGAACCCCTTGCAGTTCGACAAGGCCGAGGATCTCGCCAACTACCCCCGCACCCTGGAGCAGGATTGCGCCGCCCTGGAGGCCGCCGGTGTGGACCTGGTCTTCACCCCGACGCCGGAGATCATGTATCCCCAGGGGCTCGCCAGCCAGACCTTCGTCGAGGTGCCCGGCATCTCCAGCCTGCTGGAAGGGGCGCTGCGTCCGGGGCATTTTCGCGGGGTCAGTACCGTGGTCACCAAGCTGTTCAATCTGGTACAGCCGAACGTGGCCTGCTTTGGCGAGAAGGATTACCAGCAGCTCGCGCTCATTCGCAAGATGGTGGCCGACATGGCCATGCCCATCGAGATCGTGGGCGTGCCGACCGTGCGGGCCGAAGACGGGCTGGCCCTCTCTTCGCGCAACGGCTATCTGACCGCTGCCGAACGGGCCATCGCCCCCGAGCTCGCGCGCACCATGAACTGGATTGCCGAGCAGATTGAAGCGGGGAACAGTCACCTCCCCTCCCTGGTTGCCCAGGCCAGCCAACGCCTCGACAACGCGGGATTCAGGACGGATGCCATCGACATCGTCGATGCCGACACCCTGGAATCCGCCAGCGCCGAGAGCCAGCGCCTGGTGATCCTGATGGCCGCCTATCTGGGCAAGGCCCGCCTCATCGACAACCGGGTCGTCGCCCTGCGGGGTTGAGACACGGCAAGGAGACCACGATGTCCAAGAAGGTTTACTGCATCGCCCAGTTCCAACCCAAGCCGGGCCAGGAGCAGGCCCTGTTCCGCGTCCTGCAAGGGCTCGAACCCGACACCCTGCGTGAAGATGGCTGCCTGCAGTACATCGTCACCCGCCATATCCAGAGCCCCTTTGCCGAGGGGGAGAGCTTCCCCATCGTCTTCAACGAGATCTGGCGCGACATGGCGAGCTTCGAGGCCCACTGCCAGCGCGCCGGTATCAAGGCCTTCTTCGAGCGCTACTGCCTCGCGGATGATGGCCTCGCGGCCAAGTGGAACGTCTGCGTCTACAGCGACGAGCCCGCGGACTACGATGCCCCGGCCCTCTGAGACCGACATGTGCAAATAAAAAGGCGCCCGAGGGCGCCTTTTTGCTGGCAGGTGCGCGCCTCAGTGGCGCAGACCGGTGCCGCGGGAGATGAGCCACCAGGCCATCCCGTAGAGCACCAGGATGAAGCCGATGATGATGAGATAGGCGGTGCCGAGGGGCACGTCGGAGATCCCGAGGAAGCCGTAGCGGAACGCATTCACCATGTAGATGATGGGGTTCACCTGGGAAACCCCCTGCCAGAACGGCGGCAGCAGGGTGATGGAGTAGAAGACGCCCCCCAGATAGGTCAGGGGAGTCAGGATGAAGGTCGGGATGATGCTGATGTCATCGAACGACTTCGCGAACACCGCGTTGATGAGCCCCCCCAGGGAGAAGAGGATGGAGGTGAGCAGCACGGTCACGCAGACGCTGAACAGGTGATGGATCTGCAGCGGCACGAAGAACAGCGACACCAGGGTGACGATGAGGCCGACACAGAGGCCGCGCGCCACGCCACCGCCCACATACCCCGCGATGATGATGTAGTTGGGCACCGGCGCCACCAGCAGCTCCTCCACGTTGCGCTGGAACTTGGCGCTGTAGAAGGAGGAGGCGACGTTGGAGTAGGAGTTGGTGATGACCGACATCATGATGAGGCCGGGCACGATGAACTCCATGTAGCTGAAGCCACCCATGTCACCGATGCGCGAGCCGATGAGGTTGCCGAAGATGACGAAGTAGAGGCTCATGGTGATGGCGGGCGGCACCAGGGTCTGGATCCAGATCCGGGTGAAGCGGCTCACTTCCTTGGCCAGAATGCTCTTGAAGGCGATGTAATAGGTCATGGGGTTCATGCTTTGCGACCCTCCTCTACCAGATTGACGAACAGCTCTTCCAGCCGGTTCGCCTTGTTGCGCATGCTGAGCACCTTCACCCCCTGGGCGGAGAGCTGCTCGAACAGGCTGTTGAGGGACTGGCTCTTCTCCAGCTCCACTTCCAGGGTGTTCTCATCCTGCATCCGGCCGTTGAACTCGGGCAAGGCCGGTACGCTGGAGCCCGGCACCAGATCCAGCAGGAAGGTCTCGCGACCCAGCTTGCCGAGCAGGCTCTTCATGCTGGTGTTCTCGATGAGGCGGCCCTTGTCGATGATGCCGATATTGCGGCACAGCATCTCGGCCTCTTCCAGGTAGTGGGTGGTCAGGATGATGGTCACCCCCTGCTCGTTGAGATCCTTGAGGAAACTCCACATGGAACGGCGGATCTCGATGTCCACCCCGGCGGTCGGCTCATCCAGGATCAGCAGCTTGGGCTCATGCATCAGGGCGCGGGCAATCATCAACCGGCGCTTCATGCCACCGGAGAGAGTGCGGGCCGCCATGTCGCGCTTGTCCCACAGATCGAGCTGGCGCAGGTACTTCTCGGCGCGCACCTTGGCCTCGGCCCGCGGCACTCCATAGAAACCGGCCTGGTGAGTCACTATCTGGCTCACCTTCTCGAACTGGCTGAAGTTGAACTCCTGGGGCACCAGGCCGAGCTGGGACTTGGCCAGCTCCAGATCGGTATCGATGTCATGACCGAATACCTTCACCTTGCCGGCACTCTTGTTGACCAGTGAGCTGATCACGCCGATGGTGGTGGATTTGCCCGCCCCGTTGGGACCGAGCAGGGCGAAGAAATCCCCCTGTTTGACGGTGAGATCGATGCCCTTGAGGGCTTCGACGCCCCCCTGATAGGTCTTCTTCAGACCGCTGATTTCCAATGCGTTCATTGCAACCCCTGTGATGGATGAGCCCATCTCGAGACAGAAAAGGCGGCTGTGACGCCGCCTGAAGACAGTCGATGGCGGGCCGGCCAGCCTGCCTTGCTACTTCGGACCCGGCTTACTCTTGCGGTACCACCTTGCCAATGAAAGGCAGGTTACGGTACTTCTGGGCGTAGTCAATGCCACAGCCCACCACGAACTCGTCCGGGATGGAGAAGCCAAGCCAGTCCACCGGCACCTGAACCTCGCGGCGGGACGGTTTGTCCAGCAGGGTGCAGATGGCCAGGGATTTCGGCTCGCGCAGGGAGAGGATCTCGCGCACCTTGTTGAGGGTGTAACCGGTGTCGATGATATCCTCCACGATCACCACGTCCTTGCCTTTGATATCGTCATCCAGATCCTTGAGGATGCGCACGTCACGGGTGCTGTGCATGCCGGAGCCGTAGCTGGAGGCAGTCATAAAGTCCAGGGTGATGGGCAACTGGCACTGACGGCAGAGATCCGCCAGGAAGACGCAGGAGCCGCGCAACAGGCCGATCATGACCACTTCCTCGGAGCCCTGGTAACGGGCGGTAATCTCTTCACCCAGCGTGGCGATCCGGGCTGCAACCTCGGCCTCGGGGATCATCACCTCGACAATGTGTTTCATCACATACTCCAATAATGACCAAAGGGTTATTGGCCGTTCATTAACGTCAAAACCGAGGATTCTACCACTCCAACCAGTGGGCGTCAGGCATACGTGATGCTTTTATCGGCTTATTTTAATTGATAGAGTTAGCAAGCCTTCGGGCATTATCGGTGACAATACTATAAACACCATAATCAATAACTATTAGATGAAAAAACTATGGAACCACGCGCAGAAATAAGACGTCGAACCCGGCTTTCGCCGGAGGCTCGCCGTGATCAATTGATGGAGTGTGCCGTCGAGGTATTTTCCCGTCGCGGCATCGGCCGTGCGGGGCATGCCGAGATAGCCGAACAGGCAAAGGTCTCGGTTGCGACCGTTTTTAACTATTTCAATACTCGTGAAGATCTGGTCGACGAAGTGCTGACAGAAATCGAAGCCTTCGTACAGCAGATCCTCGAACAGGCTTACAACGGTCAGGGCTCCGCCAGGGAGAGCATTCACCGCCACGTGAAGCTGTTCGTTGACGCCGCCTATGACAAGCCCGATCACGCCAGCATCTGGCTGGAGTGGAGCTCCTCGGTACGGGAAGAAGTGTGGCCTCGCTACACCCGGCTGCTGGACAAGGCGCTGGAGCGCATTGCCCCCCACCTGCAACGGGCCATCGACAACGGCGAGATCCAGAGCGTGCTGTCGGCGCAGGATCTGGCCCGCTCCTTGACCGGTTTTGGCTATGTGATGATGCAGATGATCAATCAGCCACAGCGTCCGAGCCGGGAAGAGGTGACGGATTTCCTGTTCAAGTACGTGACGGCCCCCATCCAGGCCAGCTGACTCGCGCAGATGTTGACAAAGCGGCG